>NZ_JAWDIV010000008.1:0-269051 GCF_032464655.1 Rhizobium sp. 25PS6 | reverse complement strand
CGAGACCTCCAGAAACCGCTCCACCGGCTGACGGCGGCCCCCCCGCGACCGACCTTAATAGGACAGCTTTGGATACCAGTCCGGTGCCCGGCCTTCGGGCGTCGCATCGAGCAAGGTCCAGAGCGGCATCAGGTCGGGCGCGCCGCGCGGATCCTCGCCCGGGTCGGCCGTCGCCTCGCCCATCTCCTCACTCCAGAAATGGCGGATGGTGCCGTCGCGCCGTGTGAAGACGTTGAAGGCGGCACCGTCGCCGCCGTCCGTGCCGATCGCGCGATAGTCGCGGCTGTAATCATCCGTCATGTCGGAATAGAGCGGCAGATGGTGCCAGCCGCGCTCCTTCTTGAAGGCGAGCAGCCTTTCAATCGGCGAGCGGGCGACGACGGCAAGGGCGGCGCGCTGCTGGATATCAGGCACTTCGCCGTCCCAGGCCGACAGCAGCGAGGTGCACATCGGGCACGGGCGCTCGCGTTGCGGGCCGAACATATAGCTGTAGACGATCAGCGAGTCCTTGTCGGCGAAGAGTTCGGCAAAGGAGATCGGCCCATCGCTTCCTTCGAAGCGGTATTCTTTCGTCACTTCGCCGCCCGGCGGCAGCGCCCGGCGCTGTCTTGCCACGCGCTCGATATGCCGGCGCAATTCGATCTCTTCGGCCAGCAGCGCGTCGCGGGCGCTGCGATATTCCTCGCTCTCATTGGGGAACCGAACACCATTCTTGGCCGCGAGCACGGCGGCGGGGACCAGATGCTGATTATCCATGACGATATCCTCCTTCTATTGCCGCGCGTCTCAGACGCGCAAAGGACATGCTGAAACCACGACCGGGTCGCAGCACATCATTACAAGGACGATCGGCTGATGCGAAAATCGACAGAGCCGACGAAAAATATTCGCCCCGCGCTTTGGCCGGCTCGGCGCCGGATCGCCAAAGCCAAGCAAATCAAGATCGCGCGTTCCGAAATGCGGATCATCGAACCAGCTCATGATCAGCATCGCGCCCTTCCTAGAGGACGCCGCCGACCATGCAGCCGCTCATTGACCTGCGCATGCAGCGGAACGAGAGTGCTGTATCACGCAGGAGCCCGTGAACTCAATTCACCGTCGGCTGCGAAACTCAGTGAACGGTGATCACCGGAATGCCAGCTTCGTCGGCGGCACGGATAAGCGCAGCTCGCGCGTCCTCAGCCGGAATTTCCCCGTGAATTGCATTTCGACACGCCCTAATCGCTATAAGATATTCTTCTCCGTCGTCGATCGGCCAGCTAACCATCAGCATCTCGGCAGCCTGGCAAAGAGTTGCGACAAGCTTGTATTTTTCCGGCCCATTCACAACGAGCATCAGAGGGGCAAACTCTCCGGATGTGTGCCAATTCATGACATTAGGTCTCCCCACGGTAAACATATTAGTAACCGTGCAAGAACCGTTCCGTGATCTTCGCAGGCGTGCCGAAGCTCGTTTCGGCGGCCGCATAATGGAAAGGAGAACATTTGCTAAAGGGCGCTTTAGTCGCCTCAGCATCGCCCGCGTCAGCATGGGCAGCTGTTGGCAGGGAAACGGTCGCCGGCCTCATTACCCGCCATGCTGAAGCCACCAAAGCCGCCGACATGTTTATACCAGACGCCTTTCCCGTTTTCTGCCTCCTCAGCAACTCCAACTGATCCGCGGCGGTATCAGCGAGCGCGGCGTGCCTCTGCAACCGGAAACACTTCATCAGCAGAGCGGCAAAAAGAGATCCCGTAGTCGCCTCCTGCTCCGGCACGACAGACGCGGGACGTCCCGCTCTGTTGCCAATGCATGAGTCTCTTTCCCGCAGTTGCCAACCTGCCGCAAGATTGCCTTTGACACGTCGCGATAAACAATATATCTACATGGCTATATAGCCATGTGGTGATATATGAAAAGCAACCTCGATACGATTTTCTCCGCACTCGCCGATCCCACGAGGCGAGCAATTCTTGGGCGGCTTGCGAACGGCAAGGCGACGGTGGCCGAACTCGCTGATCCCTTCGAGTTGTCTCAGCCTGCCATATCGAAGCATCTCAAGGTCCTGGAACAGGCCGGATTGATCCGCTCCGGCCGTGAAGCGAATTCGCGTCCCCGCGTCCTCGAGCCGGCCGCGTTGAAGACGGTTGCCGATTGGATCGCCGATTACAGACGCTTCTGGGATCAAAGCTTTGATCGTCTCGATGACTATCTGTCCAAGGTACAAGGATACGACAATGACTAATCCAGAGACCAACACCGACAACACCCGCGACCTGGTTCTTGTCCGAAAGTTCGATGCTCCATGCGATCTGGTTTTCAGGGCATGGACCGACCCAAAAGCGTTGGCACAATGGTGCGGTCCGCACGGTTTCAAGGCGGTGGGCGAGCGACTTGAAGCCTGGCCCGGCGGTAGACACCGCGCCTGTCTGATCGCGCCAGATGGAGAAGAACATTGGGTCGGCGGACAATATCTGGAGGTCGAGCCGCCGCACAGGCTTGTCTTCACACATGCCTGGGAGACCGCAACCGGCGAAAATAGCCCGGAAACAGTCGTCACCATCACCTTCAGGGAAAGCGGCGGAGGCACGGAAATGACTTTTCGGCAGAGTGGATTTGATAGCGCATCGTCACTTGAGGGTCATGAGGACGGCTGGTCGCAAAGTTTCGAGCGATTGAGCTTGTTTCTCGGGACTGAACCCGAAGGGCGAGATCATGCCTAAGGCCGCGATGAAGCTCTATTATTGCGAGACGCTCAATCCCCGGAAGGCCTGCGCCGCCGCTCGTTTTCTCAAAGCAGACGTCGAGTTCGTCAGGGTTGACCTGGCAAACGGAGAACAGCGCACCGCAAAATTCCTGGCGCTTAACCCGAACGGGAAAGTCCCGGTGCTGCAGGATGATGCCGGAACTTTATGGGAAGCGAACGCGATCATGTGCAGGCTGTCTGACAGCGTCGCATCGGATTTCTGGCCGCATGACCACCGGCAGATCGACGTGCTGCGCTGGTTGAGTTGGGATGCCAGTCACTTCACCCAGCACGGGGCAACGCTGTGGTTTGAAACCTTGATCAAGCCGTTGTTCGGCGGGGAGCCTGACGTCACCGTGATCGAAAATGCGAAGACGAGTTTTCGGCTCCATGCTCGCGTGCTCGACGATCATTTGGCCGAGAACAGCGTCGCCGTCGGGGCGACACTGACTGTGGCAGACTTCGCATTGGCCGCTGCACTTCCTTTTGCAACCGCCGCCGGGATTCCACTCGCCGAGTTTCGGCATATCCAAGCGTGGTACGGACGGCTTGAACAACTAGATGCGTGGCGAAACCCTTTCCCCGCGTAAGAGGGTACGGCCGCTTCCGCTTCGCTGGCGCTAGGCCTCTCCAAAGTCTTTTCCGCCACTTGGCAAAGATGCCGGGTTCGCTTCATGCGCTATGCACTAGCTCATGCCGGTGGCCGACGCGTGTTCAGCTCTTGCACGTTTGCACGAAGGTTGGAAATCAAAAAGGGCGCTCGACCCTTGCGGGGAGCGCCCTTATCCTGTCGGACAACGAACAGTTCGACGACGTCGATACCGCGCGCATCCATTTTTCAGGCAGGACGGGTATATGGACCCTTTCCGCCGTGGTTTCAAGAGGCGGTTCAGCGGTTCTACATGATAATTGACCCTAGAACAGGATCAGATTTTATGCCGGGTCGGCCTAAAATCTGATCCTGATTTAAATCAAAGAAGCAGAGCATGATGTCGTCCGAAAACCGCTCACACTTTTCGGCATCATGCTCTAGTCGATCAGGAGGCGACCCCGGTGATCGGATTGACCACGGGTCGTTCGCTTTTGTCCCTGACCCCAGCCGGCTGCACCACCGGCGGCGCCACCGATTCTGCGTCGGCGGGCTCCGGCTTTTCAGGAACGGCGCCGACATCTTTGGGGCGCCGCTGCTCGGGCTTTACGTTTTGATCATTCGTCGACATTGTCAGTCTCCTTTCCAGGAAGAAGTCACGGCCGTCGACATGGTTCCGGCGATGGGATGGAGGATTTACCGATGCTTGACAGGTTTCTGCTGCAAGGCCCTCAGGATGCGCGCTTCACGATCCTTCTTGCGCATGGCGCCGGCGCACCGATGGATTCGGCATCGATGACAGCAGCGGCAATTGCACTCGCCGGCGTTGGCTTCCGTGTGGCCCGTTTCGAATTCGCCTATATGGCCGCCCGCCGCACCTCGGAAGGCCGCAAGCCGCCGCCGCGCGCCGAAACGCTCAATCCCGAATATGAGGCGGCCATTGAAGAGCTCGGCGCCAGCGGCCCTCTGATCATCGGCGGCAAGTCGATGGGCGGCCGGGTTGCCAGCATGATCGCCGACGATCTTCATCGCCAGGGGAAGATCGCCGGCCTGCTCTGCCTTGGCTATCCCTTCCATCCGCCCGGCCAGCCGGAGAAGCTGCGCACCGGCCATCTGACAGGGCTAACGACGCCCGCGCTGATCTGCCAGGGAACACGCGACGAATTCGGCACGCGGGACGAGGTGCCGGGCTACGATCTGTCCGACAGGATCGAGATCCTCTGGCTCGAGGATGGCGACCACGATCTCAAGCCGCGCAAGACGATCTCCGGTTTCTCTAGTGCCGATCACCTCGCCACGATGGCGAAGACGGCAAAGGCATGGGCCGAACGATTGCCGGTTTGAGCGTCCCTCATATCCCCGGCGCCGGCTCGCGGCCGCCGCCGTCAGGCAGCAAGCTTCCTGACATCGATGCGCCGGTCGGTGGCTGAAACGGTGATTTCGAAGTGGTCGGCCTGCACCACGCCCTGAATATTGCGCGGCCGGTGGGCGACGATGGCCACTCCGCTTCTCAGCCGGACACTGTCATAGAGGATACCGGCGCCGCCGCTCGAACGCACCTCTTCTCCCAGCATCTGCGATGCCGCATAGCTGGTGCCGTCATAGACATCGGGCCGTAGCGTCTGCTCTCCGCGAATGTCGAGATAGTCCCCAAACAGAGTGGCCGCGTAGCTTCGATAGGTGCGCGCCATCGTCACCACCCCGCGCGCGACAGCTTCGCGCCTGAGATGATGGCCAACTTCGGCGGCGGCTGTGCGGAGATCGTCGGCTGCATACCAGGCGCCGAGATCGGGGCCGTTGAAGCGCATTCCTCCCGGCGCAACATGCAGGAATGCCGCCATGACAATGCTGGCATTGGCAACGCCATAAACCCATTGGTCCTCGGGAAGCCGTTGGAGGCGGTCGGCGACGAGGCGGTCGTTGGTCCAGCCGACGAGTTCCATCACGGCTTCGAGATCGGCCGCCCTCGTCACCGTCTCAAAAAGTCCGATTGGCGGAAATTGCGACGGGATCAGCCGATACGATGGACGTGGCGCCTCAGCAAAGCGGTCGCTCACCTGAAGACGATGTCCGCATCTTCGTAAGGTGTGAAAGCTTCGTCGAGCATATTCGGCTGCATGTAGAGACCGCCGCGGGCACCGTCGAGAAACCGGCGTACGGTCATCAACCCGTCCTGGGTCCCGTTCGTCACAATATCAAGCGGCGGATGCCCGCCGAAAACCGGCGCCTGGTGCGGTGTGCGCAGCCAGGCGACGCCGGCGCGTTCATCGGAAAAAAGCACGCCGAGCGCCTGATGGATGCCGAGAACGGCCGAGATGCGGGTCAGCGTATCGACATCGAGCGTGAAAGCACCGTGCTCGCGCGCCTGTTTGGTCCAATTGTGATAGGTCGACCGAGAGGGATAGCCGAGCATGAGCAGACGCTGCTCCTCAGTCAGCCCCCAGAGATCGGCGATCGCCAGAAAGGTTCGCAGGGCCGGGGCGCTCAGCCTCTTGCGGTTGGCCGGAGCAAACCGGTCCATTTCCAGCCGCTGTGGCCCCTGGCTTTCCCGTTGCTCCCGTCGTGCATGCCGCATGAAAGCCTCCTGTCTTGAATTAGACTTAGTCCAAATCTGGGCATTCATCAAGCGAATTTAAAGGCTCGCCTCGCCTGCCGCCTCCCGGATCGTCTGCATCAGGATCGATTGCGGCAGAGACGGCACCGCATCGGCGCGCATCGTCAAGCCGACCGGCCCCTTGGTCTCGCCGGTATCGACGGGCAGAAGCGCCAGCCGCCCGTCGGCGACATCGCCGGCCACGACGCCGTTGGAAATGATCCAGATCGCATCGCTTGCCCTGAGGAAAGCGCGGCCGAAGGAATCCGACACCGTCTCGATCTGGTTCGGAAGGCTGGAGACGCCGTTGGCGATCAGGAAATTTTCAACCACCGGCCGGATGATCGAACCCCGCGTCGGCATCAGCACCGTGTAGTTGCCGAAGCCGGCAAACGGCGATTGCCGCCCCTCGAGCAGCGGATGGCCGGCGCGCACGGCAAACACCACCTGCTCGGAATAAAGATGTTCGAAGGAAAAGCCCGCCATCTTCTCGGCGCCGGCCAGGCGTCCGACGACGAGGTCGAGGTCGCCGACGTGAAGCTGCTCCAGCAGCACCGCGTTCTCGCCGGTGACGATCTTCACCCGGCTCCAGGTCTTTTCCTTGAGGAAGAGTTCCATCGCCCGCGGCATGATGCGCGATGACACCGTCGGCAGCGCGCCGATCCGGATCGGCGGCGCATCGGAAAACTGCTCCTGCGAGACGGAATCGAGACCCTGGCGCAGCGCCGTCAGCGCAGCACCTGCGTGGCGCAGGAAGACCTCGCCGTAGCGGGTGATCTTGATGCCGCGGCCGTCGCGCTCGAAGACATCGACACCCAGCACCTGTTCCAGTTCGCGGATCGTCTTGGTGACCGCCGGCTGGCTGACATGCAGCAATTCGGCGGCCTTCATGACGCTCTTCTGCCGCGCCACCTCGACAAAGGTTTGCAGATGGCGGAACTTGACGCGGCTGTCGATCATCGCTCGCATAACTCCAGGGTTATCGAAACGCCCATAAATATCATTTTACTTAACCGGATCAACCAGTCAATTTCACCATTCAGGAGGAGAGTGACGTGCAATTCGCCCGCATAAACGACGTGACGATCCATTATCAGATCATTGGTGCCCCTGCCGACAGGCCGGTGATCGTCTTTATCAACTCGCTGGGCACCGATTTTCGCATCTGGCGCGACGTCGTGGTGCAGCTTGCCGGTGAATTCGCCATCGTGCTTTACGACAAGCGCGGCCACGGCCTTTCCGATGTCGGCCAGCTTCCGTCATCGATCGAGGACCATGCGACGGATCTCGCCGGCCTGCTCGATCTGCTGTCGGTCAAGGATGCCGTCATCTGCGGCCTCTCCGTCGGCGGCCTCATCGCCCAGTCGCTTTATCACCGCCGGCCGGATCTGGTCCGTGCGCTCATCCTTTGCGACACCGCCCACAAGATCGGCACGGCGGAGAGCTGGAACGCCCGCATCGCCGCCGTCGAGCAAAATGGCATCGCCAGCATCGTCGACGCCATCATGGAGCGCTGGTTCACGCCCGCCTTCCGCCGGCCCGAGAGCACTGCCTATGCCGGCTATTGCAACATGCTGACGCGCCAGCCCGTCGAGGGTTATGTCGCCGCCTGCGCCGCAATCCGCGATGCCGATTTTACCGAGGTTGCAAAGACGATCGCTGTCCCGACGATCTGCATCGTCGGCGATCAGGATGGCTCGACGCCGCCCGATCTCGTGCTGTCGACCGCAAGGCTGATCTCAGGCGCCCGTTACGAGATCATCCCTGATTGCGCGCACATTCCCTGCGTCGAACAGCCGGAGGCGCTGACGGCGATCATCCGCGCCTTCCTCACATCCATTCCGCCTGGAGAACTCAGCCCATGAATGAAACCGCGTCCCCTTCCGAGCGCTATCGCCAGGGCATGGCGACCCGCCGCGCCGTGCTCGGTGACGCCCATGTCGACCGCGCCGCCACTGCCGCGACGGAGTTCGACCGCCCCTTCCAGGAGTTGATCACCGAAGCCGCCTGGGGCCATGTCTGGTCGCGCCCGGCGCTGACGAAGCGCGAGCGTTCGATCGTCACGATCGCTCTGCTTGCCGCGCTTGGCCAGGACGACGAGGTTGCCATGCATGTGCGCGCCACAGCCAATACGGGGGCGACCCGCGAGGATATCTGCGAGGCGCTGCTGCATGTGGCGATCTATGCCGGCGTTCCCGCGGCCAATCACGCGATCAAGATCGCAAAGCAGGCCTTTGAACAGATGGACGCCGAAAAGGCGGCCTGAGGGGAGGAACATGTCCGAACGACCGAACCGCAAGCCCGAGACCGGCGGCTTCTTCGCCCGCGACCGCGCCTGGCATGCGCCGGCGCTGACGCCTGGCTACAAGACCTCCGTGCTGCGCGCGCCGCAGCGCGCCCTGTTGTCGCTCGATGGCACGATTTCCGAGACCACCGGCCCGGTCTTCGGCCATTCGATGATCGGCGAACTCGATAACGACCTGATCCTGAACTACGCGCAGCCAGGCGAAAGTGCGATTGGCGAGCGCATTATCGTCCACGGCCGCGTGCTCGACGAGCGCGCCAGGCCGGTCGCCGGCACCTTGGTCGAGTTCTGGCAGGCCAATGCCGGCGGCCGCTATCGCCACAAGAAGGAAACCTATCTGGCGGCGATCGACCCGAATTTCGGCGGCTGCGGCCGCGCCATCACCGACGAGGATGGCCGCTACCATTTCCGCACCGTCCGCCCCGGCGCCTATCCCTGGCCGAACGGCATCAACGATTGGCGTCCCGCCCATATCCATTTCTCGATCTTCGGCCATGGTTTTGCCCAGCGCCTGATCACCCAGATGTATTTCGAAGGCGATCCGATGATCTGGAAATGTCCGATCGTCGGCACGATCCCCGACAGAGCGGCGATCGAGCAGCTGATTGCGCCGCTCGACTGGGGCAATACCATTCCGATGGATTCACGCGCCTATAAATTCGACATCGTGCTGCGCGGCCGCCGCTCGACGATGTTCGAAAACAAATTGGAGGGCAACTGATCATGCAGCAGCTCGGCTACCTCAAGGAAACCCCGTCGCAGACGGCGGGCCCCTATGTTCATATCGGCCTGACGCCGAATTTCTGCGACATCTCGGGTGTCTATGACACCGATCTCGGCATCGCGATGGTCAACAACAAGACGCTCGGCGAACGCATCACCGTCACCGGCCGCATCTTCGATGGCGCCGGCGCATTGGTGCGCGATGCGGTCATCGAAATTTGGCAGGCCGACAGCGCCGGCCTCTACAACAGCCCGTCAGAGATGCGCGGCGCCGCCGATCCCAATTTCACCGGCTGGGGCCGATGCCCGACCCGCGCCGAGGACGGCGTCTACAGCTTCGAAACGGTCAAGCCCGGCCACGTCCCCTTCAAGGACGGCCGCAGACAAGCCCCGCATATCACCTTCTGGATCGTCGCCCGCGGCATCAATATCGGCCTGCACACGCGCATGTATTTTCCGGAAGAAGCGGAGGCCAACGCCGCCGACCCGCTGCTTTCCCGCATCGAACATCGCGAGCGCGTCGCAACGATGGTCGCCACCCGCGACGGCGCAACCTGTCATTTCGACATCCATCTGCAAGGTCCGAAGGAAACGGTGTTTCTCGATATTTAAAGGCCGGCGTCGCGATTGGCTTGCTGGGGCGGTTGTCTGCAGGTAGCGTTCCCCAGGGGGATGTGCCGTACGAGATCACCTGGCCATAAAGCGCGGCGCCGCCTCGAGTCCCTTCTCCCCAGCGGAGAAGGTAGCGGCAGCCGGATCAGGGGCCACCACCACAAACCGAGACGATCATGACCGCATCGCCCTTCGACCACCCCTTCATCTCCGGCCTGCTCGGCGACGACGAAATCGTGCCGTATTTCTCTGCCGAGGCGGATATCCGGGCCATGCTCTCCTTCGAGGCCGCACTCGCCAAGGCTGAAGCCGCTCATGGCCTGATCCCTGCCGAAGCCGCAAGGCGCATCACGGACACCTGCACTGCCTTCTCGCCCGATGTCTCCAGTCTTCGATCGGCTACGGCAAGGGACGGTGTCGTCGTTCCCGACCTCATCAAGCAGCTGCGCACCGATGTCGGAGAGGAAGCGGCAAAAAGCCTGCATCTCGGCGCGACCAGCCAGGATGTCATCGATACCAGCCTGATGATCCGCCTGAAGGCCGTCGTCTTCGTGTTTGCCGGCCGGCTTTCCACTATTGCCGCAGGGCTCGATGCGCTCGACCGGCAGTTCGGCCGGAACCAGCTGATGGGTCATACCCGCATGCAGGCGGCGATCCCGATTACCGTCTCCGACCGCCTCCGCGCATGGCGGGAGCCGCTGACGACCTATCGCGACCGCCTGACCGAGCAGAGTTTTCCCATCCAGTTCGGGGGTGCGGCCGGCACGCTGGACAAGCTCGGGTCGCAGGCCGCAGCCATCCGGGGCTCGCTCGCCCAGGAACTCGGCCTCACCGATGCGCCGCAATGGCAGAGCGGGCGTCTGCCGATCGCCGATATTGCCGGCCTGTTCGCGTCGATATCGGGCAGTCTCGGCAAGATGGGCCAGGATATCGCGCTGCTTGCCCAGGCCGGCGGCGAGATCGAAATCTCAGGCGGCGGCACCTCGTCGGCGATGGCGCACAAGCAGAACCCCGTTTCCGCCGAGGTCTTGGTCTCCCTCGCCCGCTTCAACGCCACTCTCCTATCGGGCGTCCACCAGTCCCTTGTGCACGAACAGGAACGCTCCGGCGCTGCCTGGACGCTCGAATGGCTGCTGCTGCCGCAAATGACGATGTCAACCGCCGCCAGCCTGCGGCTGGCGAAGGAGCTGACGGGGAATATCAGGCGGCTTGGATCGCTTTAGCTCAGAACCTGAAGCCCGTGCTTCTGCACGATCGAGAGCAGCTTCAGCGCGATTCCGCTCGGCCGCTTGGCACCGCTTTCCCACTTCTGCACCGTGGATTCGCTGGTATTGAGATATCGTGCGAAAACGGGCTGGCTGACGTGATTGCTTTCCCGCAGTGCCTTGATCTCTTCAGGATCGAGAACGCCCGGCGAAACGAGGCAACTTTCGTCGAAGGAGCGCATCGTTTCCTTGTCGATTGTGCCGGCGTTGTACATGGCCTCGACTGAACTGTGGATCGCTTCGAAAGCATCGCTTTTGAATTCACGCTTCGTCTTCATCATCTACCTCCACGAGCGCGCCGGCTCGAAGTTCGGTTTCGATATCGGATGCTGTTTTCTTGCGGTACAAAGCAGCAAGCGCCTTGAAAGCCAGTAGCTCCGCGTCGTCGATATTCGCGCGATCCTTCTTGGCGAAAAGATAGGCGAACACCCAAAACCGTCCGGCATTCGCCAAGACGATCGAACGATGACGGTTGTCTTTCAGACGCTTCTTGAAGACACCGCCGCCCAGATCGTCGGCCTTGCCTTCCGCTGCCTGCCTGATAGCTTCGCGCGATTCCGAATCCGATATATGCGCCTTGCCGCCTTGGTAAACCAACCCGTCTTGTATATGCGCCCGACCATAGGTTTATCTAGCACCAGGTGCTATACTTATCAAGACGAGCGTGACCTCCGCTCGCAAGCTTTTCTTCCCCTCAACGGAGCAGCCCCGTGACCTTCCCCCTCTTCGATCTCTCCGGCCGCCGCGCCCTCGTCACCGGCTCCAGCCAGGGCATCGGCCATGCATTGGCGATCGGGCTTGCCGAGCATGGCGCTTCGATCATCATCAACGGCCGCAACGCGCAGAAGGCGGAGGCCGCCGCCGAGGATATCCGTCGCAGCCATCGCCATGCCGTCAGCGCCGCCTTCGACGTCACCGATGCGGAGGCCAGCCGCACCGCCATCGCCTATATCGAGGCGGAGATCGGCCCGATCGACATCCTCGTCAACAATGCCGGCATGCAGTTCCGCACACCGCTGGAGAACTTCCCGGTCGACAAATGGGACGAGATCTTCAAGACCAATGTCTCCAGCCTGTTCTATGTCAGCCAGCCGGTCGCCCAGGCGATGATATCGCGCGGCCGCGGCAAGATCATCAACATCGCCTCCGTCCAGGCCGAACTCGCCCGTCCCGGCATCGCGCCCTATACCGCGACCAAGGGCGCGGTGAAGAACCTGACGCGCGGCATGGCGACCGACTGGGCCAAATACGGCCTGCAGGTCAATGCGATCGCGCCCGGCTATTTCCGCACGCCGCTCAACCAGGCGCTGGTCGATGATCCCAAGTTTTCTGGTTGGCTGGAAACCCGCACGCCGGCCGGCCGCTGGGGCGAGGTCAAGGAACTCGTCGGCGCCGCCGTCTTCCTCGCCTCGGATGCCTCCTCCTTCGTCAACGGCCACATGCTGACGGTCGACGGCGGCATCACCGTCTCGCTTTAAATTCGCATCATCCGAGTTTGGCGATCGCCCGCAGATTGTCGGCCGTCGTTGTCGGGAATTCGAAGAATTCGAGATAGGCGGGGATCTGTTCGAACAACATGTCCGTGCCAACCTGAAATGCACAGCCGCGCGCCCGCACGGCCTCGAGAAAAGGGGTTATCTCCTTCGTCATCACGACTTCGCCAACGAAGGTCGATGGCGAGATGCGGTCGATATCGATCGGCAGCGGGTCACCCCGTCGCATGCCGAGAGGTGTCGCATTGACGACGATGTCGAAACCATCAGGATCGGCGGAGCCAACCGTCACCTCAAGGCGCGGATAATATTTCTTCAGCCTGTCCAGCAGCGCGGTCGCGGTCGTCTCGTTGGCGTCGAAGATGGCGAGATGCTCCACGCCCGCCTGTGCCAACGACGCCGCGATCGCCGAGCCGACGCCGCCGGCGCCCGCAATGAGCGCATGGGCTCCTTCAACCTTTTTGCCCTTGCGCAACACGCCGCGAACGAAGCCCTCGCCATCGAACATGTCACCGATCAGCCTGCCGTCCGAACCGAGGCGCACGGCATTGCACGAGCCGGCGACTTTCGCACTGGTCGACGTTTCGTCGAGCAGCGCCATCGTCGAAATCTTGTGCGGCATCGTGATCAGAGCACCGTGGATATTGGATAGCCGGAACAGAAGCTTCAGAAACGCCGGATAGTCCTCCGGCCTGCAGCCCATCGGCACGACGACGGCATCAATTCCGTTCTCCTCGAAGTACGGATTGTAGATCAGCGGCGCCTTGAAGGACTCCGTCGGATAGCCGAGGTGCGCGATGAGTTTGGTCGTCCCGGTGATCATGTGGTCAGACTTTCTGGGGATCGGAAGAGGCGCTGGCGTTAGAGAGGTGGATCATCTGTCCCCAGCGCGCCGATCTCTTGATCGCTTCGACGACCCTGAGAGTGGCGAGGCCCTCCCGGCCACTCACCAGAGGCGTGGCATCGCCACGAATGACGTCGCAAAAGTGTCTGAGCTGAACGCAAAGGGGATCGGCTGCTGCGTAAGGCACGCGCTCCTGGGCAAGCTGCTCCAGCCAATCGGGCTTCGAGGGGCTTGTCCAAAGTGTCGGATCGGGAATTCCGAGCGAACCCTTGGTGCCGCCGATCTGGTAGCAGAATTGATCGTAACGGGGAAAGGCGGGGTTTTCGCCGGTGGTCGTCTCCCAGCTCCAGGGCGCGGTCGCGGCATCACTGCCGTTGAGGGTGGCAAGCACCCCGCTTGCAAAACGCAGCGTGACGACGGCCGTATCCTCGACGGCATGGTTCCGCACGGCGTGCGATTCCATCGCATGGACGGCGTCGACTTCTCCGAAGAGATATCGGAAGAGATCGACATCGTGGATCAGGTTGACGAAGACCGGGCCGGCGCCCGCTTCGCGCCGCCAGGGGATATCGAAATAGTCGTCGGGCTTGGCGACCCAGAACGTGCCGTGCACCGTGACGATCCGGCCAAGCCTTCCGCCGTCGACGATCTGCTTGACCGCCTGGATCATCGGATTGTGGCGCCTGTGATGGCCGACCAGCAGCGGTATGCCTGCCTTCTCGCCGGCGGCAACCAGTGCTGCGGCAGCATCGACATCGTCGGCGATCGGTTTCTCGATCAGGACAGGGATATCGGCAGCGACGATCTCCATCCCGTTCTCGACGTGAAGCTGGTTCGGCGTTGCCACGATCACGCCGTGAGGCCGGTCCTCGACGCGAATGTCCGAGAAGCTCCGGTACCATCGGGCGCCGACAGTCTCGGCAAAGTTGCGACCGGCGACGGAAGGATCGATCACCGCCGAGAGAACGGTTCCGGGCTCGGACATGACACGCTCGACGTGGCGCCTGCCGATCAGGCCGGCTCCCATGACTGCAATCTCCAGCGGCTTCATTGCCGGCTCCCTTAATTTGCCAGACGCATCGACCTTGAGACGCCTCACTTCCGCAGGATTTCTCCGAGGAATTTCCTGGTTCGCTCATGCTGTGGGTTTGTGAAGAACTCGGCCGGCGGGGCTTCCTCGACGATCGCACCGCTGGCCATGAAGATCACGCGATCTGCGACCTGGCGGGCAAAGCCCATCTCATGCGTGACGCAGATCATCGTCATGCCCTCGTCGGCCAGCGCGATCATCGTATCCAGCACCTCCTTGACCATCTCCGGGTCAAGCGCCGACGTCGGCTCATCGAACAGCATGACTTTCGGCCGCATGCAAAGCGCGCGAGCGATGGCGACACGCTGCTGCTGGCCCCCAGAAAGCTGCACCGGATATTTGTCGGCCTGCTCCAGGATCTTGACCCGCTCGAGCAGGCCGCGTGCCCGTTCCTCGGCCTCAGCCCTGCCGACGCCAACTGCCTTCATCGGCGCCAGCATGCAGTTCTGCAGCACGGTCAGATGCGGAAACAGATTGAACTGCTGGAAGACCATGCCGACCTCACGACGGATCGCATCGATGGTCTTGGCCTGATTGCCCAGAAGAATCCCGCCGACGCGGATTTCACCTTTCTCGTAGGTCTCGAGATGGTTGATGCAGCGAATGAGCGTCGACTTGCCGCTGCCGGAAGGCCCGCACAAGACGATCCTCTCGCCGCTGCGAACCGATATGTTGATGTCGTGCAGGGCTTGAAAAGCGCCATACCACTTCTCCACCCGCTCCATGGTGATCATGGTTTCTGCGCCTTGAGCAGGACTGGGACTGGTCATCGGTAGAACTCCATATTGGCGGGCTGGACCGCATCGAAGACGAGGGATGCGGATCAGCGCGCAGAGGCGGCAAACTTTCGTTCGAGGCGCGCGCCAAGAATCGTCAGTGGGCAGCACATCAGGAAATAGAGAATGCCGACGATGCCGAAGACCGTCAGCGGTTGGAAGATCTGGTTGGAGATGATGTTGCCGGCCCGCGTCAGCTCGGTGAAGCCGACGATCGACGCAAGCGAGGTGCCTTTGATCAGCTGCACGAGGAAACCGATCGTGGCCGGCAGCGAAATGCGCAGCGCCTGCGGCAGGATGACATCCTTCATGCGCGAGATGTATCTGAGGCTGAGAGCCTTTGCCGCTTCCGTCTGGCCGCGCGGGACCGCTTCGATCGATCCGCGCCAGATCTCGCCGAGATAAGCGCTGGCATGCAGCGTCAGTCCGATGGCGACAGCCACCCAGGCATCGAGCATCAACCCCACCAGCGCCAGGCCGTAATAGACGACGAAAAGCTGCATCAGCAGCGGGGTTCCCTGGAAGACGGCGATATAACCAGCCGTGACGCGTTCCAGCAGCGGTATGCCCGAGGCACGGGCAAGGGCGACGCCGAGCCCTGCAATGCCGCCGCAGACAAAGGCGACGGCGGACAGGACCACGGTCCATTTCAGGCCGATCAGGAGGAAGACGAATTCTTCGTGACCCATGGAATTCCTCCTACTTGACCGGATATTTGAAGTAGCGCGCCGAAAACAGCGCGAAGATGCGCATCATCAGCCAGGAGATCACGAAATAGAAAACCGTGACGGTGAAGTAGACCTCGAAGCTCCGGAAGCTCTCCGACTCGATGCGCTGCGAAACGGAGGTCAGTTCATAGGCCGAAATCGCCGATGCGATGCTGGTGGTCAGCGTCAACAGGACGAACTGGCTGGTCAAAGACGGATAGATCGCCCGCAATGCCGGCTTGAGGATGATCAACCGGAAAACCTGAGCCTTGTGCAGACCAAGCGCCAGACCCGCTTCCATCTGTCCCTTCGGGATCGACTGGACGCCGCCGCGAATGATCTCGATCGCGTAGGCGCCGCCGTTGATGCCGAGCGCGATAATCGCCGTCGGTGTCGGATCCAGCCTGATGCCCGTGAGCGGAAGCGCGAAGTAGATGAAGAAGATCTGCACCAGAAACGGCGTGTTGCGGATCAACTCGACGAAGGCGATGACCAGCCATCGCGCCGGCTTCAGGGCGGAGTCGCGGAGCGCAACGCCGCCAATTCCGATGATGATCGCCAGCAGCATCCCACAAATGGCAAGCAAGAATGTCCCGAGGCAGCCGAGCAGAAGGCTCGGCAGGCCATCTATGACCGGGGTGAAATCCAACTTATAATTCATGGCGATCCTTCTGGTCCGTCTTCCTGAAAATTCAATCCCGCTTGACCATTCCAGCCATCGCCTGGACAGCGAGTTCGTAGCCGTCTGCTCCAAAACCGATCATGATGGCGGTGGCAACGCGTGAGATCAGCGAATTGTGGTAGATGCTTTCGCGTGCATGGACATTGGAGATGTGCAGTTCGATCTTCGGCGGGTCGAACATTTTCAACGCATCGAGAAGAGCGATCGATGTGAACGTATAGCCGGCAGGATTGATGATGATGCCACAGGCGTCGGTCCGGGCCTGGTGCACGCTCTCGACCAGTTCGCCCTCGAAATTGGTCTGGCGAAACTCGACGTCGAATCCCAAGGACTTTGCCTTGGTCACGCACCGTTTCCTGATGTCGGCCAGCGTCGTGGTTCCATAGATCGCCGGCTCGCGCTGACCCAGCAGGTTGAGGTTCGGTCCGTTGAGCACAAAAATGGTTCTGGTCATGTCGCGCACCTCAAACGGGCCGGGCCATAGGCATGGCGGTTGCGTTGACGGGCATGGCTGCCCGCCTTCATTGGCAAGGTTCGTCTGGACGTCAAAATACCCGCCCCAAGGGCGATCGCCGCTCATCCGGCTGCCGCCACCTTCTCCCCGCAGGCGGGGAGAAGGGACAAACTGCGCCCTCTCCGTCCCTCGCGCACCCCTCGCAGGGCACGTCCCCTCTCCTCGTTTCTACGGGGAGAGGGTTAGGGTGAGAGGCAGCCATCCTTTGCTGTTCGCTCAGTTCGCCGCGAACGGAATGCCTTCCAGCGTTTCCGGGAATTCCGGGACCGGAACCTTCATCCACTTGTCGTAGACTGCCTTGAGTTCGCCGTTTGCCTTGATCTTGTCGATGAAGGTGTTGAGCGCCGCATTGATTTCCTTTTCGCCGAGACGCGTGCAAGCGCCGTTGTAGAGCTTCTGGAACTCAAGCTTGTTTTCGAATTCGCCCGGACGGGCCTTCTCCACCCGGTCCATGTAGAAGATGTTACCGCCCAGCGTCTCGACCTGGCCGGACACCAGCGCCTGGACGCTCGGGGCATCTCCATCATAGCGCCGGATGGTCGTGCCCGCCGGTGCGTTCTTGGTGACCTGCGTGTCCTGGGCAGCCCCCTTGGCGACGCCGACCGTGAATTTTGCCATGTCGGCATTCGTCTTGATTTCAGCCGATTTTGGACCAATCAGAACAATGGCATTGGCAACATAGGGCTTGCTGAACTGCACGGCCTTTGCACGATCCGGCAGCATCGCCATCGTTGCGAAAAGAACGTCGACACGGCCGGCCGTCAGTGCGGGAATGCGGTTGTTGACTTCAAGCGGCACGAACTCGACCGAAACACCCAGTTCCTTGGCAAACAGCGTTGCGATGTCGGCGTCGAGGCCGTCCTGTTTGCCGCTGCTGGTCACAAAGCCCCAAGGCGGGTTGTCACCCTGAATTCCGACGATGATCTTGCCGCGGGCCTTGATTTCATCAGGCGTGATGGCGGCGGCCGGTTGCGCCAGGGTGACGGCAGCCACCAGGGCCGCGGCTCCGAGCATCGCGTTTCGGCGCGTCAGCATAGATTTGAACATGTAATTCCTCCTCCTTTGAACGGTCGATGGACCGGACAGCCACCTCACCTTTGACTGTGAGAGGAATGATTGCCAGAGACGAGCGCTCAAATCAACAGAGTTTTTCAAAATCATATGAGAATTTATAATAAGACACGCTATTTGAATTCCTCACGACATTTGCCATAATAGTAGCGAACGATTTTCCGAGACGCATCGTGGTGCTCGGCGTTCGTTTAATCTCGCACGGATATCGGAAGGGCTTTGAGATGAGGACCTCGATTGCGACTGTAACGATCAGCGGCGAACTTCCGGAGAAGCTCGAAGCCATCGCCGAAGCGGGCTTCGACGGCGTCGAGATCTTCGAAAATGATTTCCTTGCCTTCGACGGAAGCCCGGCCGATGTCGGAAAACTCGTCCGCGACCATGGCCTGGAGATCACCTTGTTTCAGCCGTTCCGTGATTTCGAGGGCATGCCGGAGCCGCTGCGAAGCCGCACGTTTGACCGCGCGGAGCGGAAGTTCGACGTCATGCAGCAGCTTGGAACGGATCTGGTGCTCGTCTGCTCCAACGTCTCGCCGGCCGCTATCGGCGGCATCGACCGTGCGGCGGCGGACTTTCATGAACTTGGCGAGCGTGCTGCCCGGCGGGGACTGAGGGTGGGCTACGAGGCGCTTGCCTGGGGCCGCCATATCAGCGACCACCGCGACGCCTGGGAGATCGTCCGTCGCGCCGATCATCCGAATGTCGGTCTTATCCTCGACAGCTTCCACACTTTGTCGCGCAAGATCGACGTCAATTCCATCCGCTCGATTCCCAAAGAGAAAATCTTCATCGTCCAGCTTGCCGATGCCCCTGATATCGACATGGACCTGCTCTACTGGAGCCGCCACTTCCGAAATATGCCGGGTGAAGGCGACCTTCCCGTCACGGCGTTCACCGAAGCCGTCGCGGCGACAGGTTATGATGGGTATTTCTCCCTGGAGATCTTCAACGACCAGTTCCGAGGCGGTTTGTCGCGTGCGATTGCGGCCGATGGCCACCGTTCCCTGATCTATCTAGGCGATCAGGTACGACGCAATCTCGGCATCGGCAGCATGACCGGGGCGGCGATGCCGGAAAGGCCTTCCGTCAAGGGTGTCGGCTTCGTCGAGTTTGCCACCGACGAGGAAGACGAAGTCGAGCTGATTGCATTGCTGCGCACCCTCGGATTCAAAAAGACGGCGGTCCACCGCACGAAAAAGGTCTCCCTCTTCGAGCAGGGCGAGATCCGCATCCTCGTCAATGTCGATCAGGCAGGATTCGCGAACGCCGCCTACGCCGTTCACGGTACTTTTGCCTATGCCATGGCCCTGATCGTCGACGATGCGGCAAAGGCCTATGAGCGCGCGCTCGCCTTGGATGCCGAGCCATTCACCCAGCCTGTCGCGGACGGTGAGCTCGAGCTGCCCGCCATTCGGGGCGTGGGCGGCGGGATTGTCTATCTCATCGACGACAAGAGTGCATTGGGTCGCTTCTCCGAAATCGACTTTCAGCCGGTCACCGATGACAGCGCCGCGCCGTCTGCAGGCCTTTTGCGCATCGATCACGTCGCCCAGACGGTCGGCTACGATGAAATGCTCACCTGGCTCCTGTTCTACACGTCCATTTTCGAGACGCGGAAGACGCCGATGGTCGATATCATCGATCCGGCCGGGGTGGTTCGCAGTCAAGTCGTCGAGAACGACACCGGGGCGCTGCGCATTACCATGAACGGCGCCGAGAATCGCCGCACTCTGGCGGGACATTTCATTGCCGAGAAATTCGGGGCCGGCATCCAGCATCTGGCGTTTTTGACCGACGACATCTTTGCAACCGCCGAAAGCCTTCGTGTTTGCGGTTTCAGATCGCTGCACATTTCGCCGAACTACTATGACGACGTCGAAGCACGCTTCGGCCTCGATCCAGCATTGACCGAGCGGCTGAAGGCGGAGAACATCCTCTATGACCGCGACGAGCACGGCGAATATTTCCAGCTCTATAGCGGAACCTATGGAGAGGGTTTCTTTTTCGAGATCGTCGAGCGCCGCGGCTACCGCGGCTACGGCGCGCCGAACGCAATTTTCCGGATCGCCGCTCTGAAGAAACAGATGCGACCGGAAGGAATTCCTAAAGACGCCTTTTGAGCTATGGTTTAGGCGATCCGGCCGCTCTTGAGCACATGTTCGACGCCGCTTTGAACGTGCCGTCTGACGACGTCGGTCGCGCCAGCGACGTCGCGCCGAATGGAAAGTTCAAACAAGAGCCTATGGTCATCGACAACAGGCTTGCCGCGAAAACTCTCGGCCAGCATATGGTAGCGGAGAAAGCGGTCGAAGACGGACGACAATGTCGCCATCAGCGTCGCCGAATTGCAGGCCGAGACGATCGCCTGATGGAACTCCCAGTCGTATCGGACCCAGTCGACCGTCCTTGAGACATCGCCCGCAAGGAGCTTGCGTTCCGCGGCAGCCAGCCGGTGATGGGCGGCGACGATGCGCCCCTCCCATTCAAGATTTCCCGCAGCGAAGGCAAGGCCGATCGCATGTGTTTCCAGAACTATCCTGAGGTCGGCGAGTTCGATGAGTTCGCGGTGCGAAGCCGGGCTGACTTCAAAGCCGCGCTGCCCCTCGGCGACGACGAGGTTTTCCGTGGTCAGGCGGCTCAGGATTTCGCGCAGCGATGAAATGCCGATGGAGTAACGCTCCTTTGCCTGCTCCAGCTTGATCTTGGCCCCCGGCGGCAATGTGCCCGATATGATATCCTCGCGTATCTGCCGGAAGACGACATCGCTTACTGTTTCAGCCGGGTCGTTGACTTGCTTGAGCATGGCTTTTCCTGGTTTCGCCGAAATGCAATTTACGTGGTGGACCTAAAGCTCGAAGAGAAACGTCCGGACCATTTCTATTTCAGCGTCCCTCTCGCCAGCGCATGTTCGACCCCGCCTTGAATATGCAGGACAAGCACCCGCTTGGCCGTCTCTGCGTCACGTCGCAAGGCCGCATCCAAAAGCTGCTGATGTTCATTGGCCGCGACATCGCCTCGATAGGACAAGGCAACCATCTGATATCTGAGATATCTGTCGAAGATCACCGAATGCGTCTCCATCAGCAGTTTCGACCCGCAGGCGGCTATCAGGGCTTGGTGGAACTCCCAGTCGTAGCGCTTCCAGTCCTCGGCCCTGCTGGTGTCGCCGGATGCCATCACCTGTTCCATCCGTGCCAATTTATAATGCGCCGATACCAGTGGAGCTTCCCACTCCACATCGCCATGCACGAACGACTGCTCCAGCGCATGTGTTTCCAGCAGAAGCCTCAGCGCCGCCGTCTCCTTGAGGTCTGAAACCGACACCGGGGACACTTCGAAACCTTTCTGCCCCTCGGCGAGGACGAGCCCCTCGGAGGACAGCCGGTTCAGCACTTCCCGAAGTGTGCTGATACTGGTCTCGTAGGATTCCTTCAGGCTTTCCAGCTTCAATTTTTGTCCGGGAGCCAGCCGGCCAAAAATGATGTCGGCCCGAATGCGCCGGTAGCTGCTCTCGGCAATGGTCTCGTTGATAACCGGCTGCAGCATAGCGACTCTCTTATATTTCCTGTATCGTCGGATATATCGCTTTCTGGCATTCTCAATCAAGGAAACATTCGCAGTCTAGGAATTAGAATTTTCTCATATGATGCCGGTTTGGCCGGAGAACGCGGAAACGACTGGGTCGAGCAAAGCCTGACCACAACACACGTGCCCATACCGGTTGGCCCAAGCCCTTTGGCCCGGCTTCGTGCTGCTGTTAACACCGATTTTCGGCTCAATATGGCGGCAATTGTTTTTTCAATCGCGCGCAACCATCTAATAGGCATGACTTACGGGAAAATGTCCCGCCCTCAGCAGCCCGTTTACCGAAAACCAACCAAACTGGGTTGCTTTCCGAGGCAAAAGCCGATTGCTTAGGAAAATCTACTTCTTCTTCCGCTAGCGGTTAGGAGAATGAGAGGGGATACAGGCAAACCCGTGGAATTCTGCAGCTTCGCATCGGGAAAAACTATGACTACGATGGCGATGCGGGAAAGCCGGTTTGAAGAACGATGACGACAGAACTGTTTCAGGTAAAATTTTGGGGCGTCCGCGGCAGTATTCCCGTGTCAGGCCCCGAGTTCGATCGCTACGGCGGTAACACTTCCTGCATCGAAATTCGCTGCGGAAAACATCGGATGATCTTCGACGCGGGTTCGGGCCTGCGCGAGGCCGGGCTGTCGATGCTCGCCGACGGCGTCAGCGACGTCGACCTGTTCTTCAGCCACTGCCACTACGACCACATCATCGGACTGCCCTTCTTCAAGGCGATCTATTATCCTTCGATCAACGTCAACATCTGGTCCGGCCATCTCGATGGCAAGATGAGCACGCGGGAAATGGTCGAGCAGTTCATCAGCCCGCCCTGGTTTCCCGTAAAGACCGACATCTGTCAGGCGACGATGAACTTCCGCGATTTCCATGCCGGTCAGGTGCTGACCCCCCACGCGGGCATCGAGATCAAGACTTTCATGCTGAACCATCCGGGCGGCGCCATCGGCTACCGCATCGAATGGCAGGGCCGTTCGGTCGCTCTCGTCTATGACATCGAGCATATTCCCGGCAGCTACGATCCGGTCTCGCTGGAGATGATGCGGGACGCCGATCTCGTCGTCTACGACTGCACCTACAACGAAGACGAGATGCAGCGTTTCAAGGGCTTCGGCCATTCGACCTGGCAGCATGGCACCGAGCTTGCGAAAATGGCAGGCACCAAGCGCTTCGCGCTCTTCCACCACGCCCCCTCCCGCACGGACGAACAGCTGGCGCAGATGGAAGCGCAGGCGCAGGCCGCCTTCGCCGAATCTTTTGCCGCCCGCGACAATCAGACCCTGGTGATCTAGCAGGCTGCCGAAGGCGCCTTCATCATGCCCAGTCCGAAGCTCTTCAACAGAGAGCCATCCGTCGAACTCGCATGCCTGCGACGTCTCAACGGAACAGATGCCGGGCCGGACCGTTTCCCCCGCAGCGCAAAATCAACGAAACAGGCATCCGTCATGACCGTGCTTTCCGGAAAGTGTCTCTGCGGGCAGGTGCGCATTTCTGTCCGGGGCGAACCCTTACGCGTTGGAATCTGTCATTGCACGGACTGCAGGCAAGAAAGCGGTTCGGCTTTCACCTTCTATGGGATCTGGCCCGCCGGCCAATTCGAACATTCAGGCGAAACCGCTGCGTTCCAAGGCCGGCATTTTTGCACGGGTTGCGGTTCGCGCCTGTTTTCCGCCGATGATCAGGAGGCGGAAATCAAGCTTGGCATCCTCTCCGAGGCGCCGACGCCGCTTGTGCCGAGCTACGAACTCTGGATCAAACGCCGCGAGCCGTGGCTGCGGCCAGTGGAAGGCGCCGAACAGTATGACGAAGACCGAAAATGAAGAACGGTTTTGAGGAGCTTCCTGTGGCCGCTCTTGTCCGACATCGCTGGATGACGGTTGCCGGCGTCGAAACCTTTTACCGCGAGGCCGGCCGGGAAGATGCGCCGGTCTTGTTGCTGCCGCATGGATATCCCTGCTCATCCTATGAGTTTCGCAACCTCATGCCGCGCCTTGCCGACCGTTGGCGGCTGATTGCGCCGGATTTCCCGGGGACGGGCTACAGCGGCACGCCTGACGATTTCGACTACAGCTTCGATGGATACGCCGCCTGGCTGGAGGCCTTCGTCGGGGTGATGTATGTCGACCGGTTCGTCCTCTACCTCCACGACTTTGGCTCGCCGATCGGTGCCCGGTTGGCGATCAGGGCCCCTCGGCGAATTGCGGGGCTGATCATCCAGAACGGCGATATCCCCTATGAAGATGCCCTTGGACCGAAATATGCGGATATCGAGGCGACATGGACGCTTCCGAGATCGGAGATGAGGAAGGTGCTGGCGGAGGCGATCAGCGAGGAGAATTTCAAGGAGGAATTCCTCAACAATCTGCCGCCTCCCCTGGCCGATTCCATCCCGCCCGATCTCTGGAAGCTGCATTGGTCGCTGATCACGCCGCGGCGCAAGGAAATCGCCATAGACCTGATCGCCGGACTGAAGGAGAACCGGGCCTGGTTTTCGGAACACCGCAAATACTTGCGCGAATACCGGCCGCCCACCTTGATCGTCTGGGGTCCCAACGACCGCTACATGCCGGAAAAATCGGCGCGGGCCTATCTGCGCGATCTGCCGGATGCCGAGCTCCATCTGCTCGGCGGCGGCCACTGGCTGCTCGAGACGCATCTCGATGACGTTGTCGCGCTCATGCGCGAGTTCCTTGAACGGGTTCACGCGCCTGAGCTTTGAGAAGTGCCGACGCCGGCGACCAG
Source organism: Rhizobium sp. 25PS6 (assembly GCF_032464655.1). NCBI lineage: Bacteria > Pseudomonadati > Pseudomonadota > Alphaproteobacteria > Hyphomicrobiales > Rhizobiaceae > Rhizobium > Rhizobium sp. 25PS6. The sequence goes on along the minus strand of NZ_JAWDIV010000008.1, from coordinate 244,728 downwards.
CGGACGGCGGGATGCCGGGCCGTCGTCGCAAACAAGGCTGACAGAAAATCCCATGCGGCCGCGTCATGCACCAGATGGTGCGTGAGCACGCCGATGGGCTCGTCGCTACCGGCAAACCGGTCGTCAAGCTCCGCCACCAGCTCGGCCACCAATTCCCCCGCGCTCCGTCCGCCGCGCGTGCCGTGCCAGTCGATGATGTCGACATGGGTGTTAAGAAGCGGCATCGGCCCATCCTGCTTTGCCCGCCCATAGACTGAAAGGGCTGCAAATCCGAGGCCGGGAAGCGCCGGGATCAGGGCCGCATCGATCCGGTTCCACGGCGGCACCAGCACCGGCAGGAAGCGGGCCGGATACAGCCGCTCCAGCAACCGGAACCCTTCGCCCAACTCGCCGAGCACGGCCTCCGCCGCCCGCTCGCCGCCGAGTTCCTGCTTCTTCCCTTGCGGCCCCGCGTAATTCGTATGAGACCAACCATGCACTGCGACCGCGACGCCCGCCTCCTCCGCCAGCCGCAGGGCCAGGGCCTCGCCGGTCAGGCCGGGAATGACGGCAAGCGCCAGCGGCACCCCGCTTTCGCCAGTCAGCGCCAGCAGCGTCTCCAGATCAGGCGTCGGCTCGACCGCATCGTCGTCTCGCAGCCACAAGCGCGCCACGCAGCCGGCGGCCTGCCAGCGGTCAAGCTCCCGGTGCAGGGGGTCCCAGGCTATCCCGTCGGTCATCGCGTCACTCCTGTCGCTGCATTGTCCCGCAAAATTCCGTCCAAGACCTGCGCCGCCATCGCAAGCGAGCGCTCGCCGAGCACGAAGCGCCGCGCCGCCTGCCCCATGGCGTCGCGCCTTTGCCTGTCTTCAAGCAGGGCAGCCACGGCCTCGGCATAAGCGGCGACATCGCCATCCGGTGTCAGCAGGCCGGTCATGCCAGCCTCGACCACATCAGGCACGCCGGCTGTTTCCTGCGCGACGACGGGCAGGCCGGCGGCCTGGGCCTCCAGATAGGCAAGGCCATAGGCCTCGCCGCAACCGGGCCAGACATAGACGCCGCCGCGCCCGAGCAATTCGGCGATCTCGACGGCATTGCGCTCGCCCAGCCATTCGATGCGACCGGAAAGACTGGCAAACAGCGCCTGCACCTCCTGGCGCATCGGCCCATCGCCGATGACGGCAAGCGTCCACGCGCGGTCTTCGATCAGCCGCAGTGCTCTTGCCAGCATCGCATAACTTTCCATCTTGTCGCCGGCCCGCATCATCGCGACCGTCATCAGCCGGCACGGATTGGGCACCGGCGACGCCTTTTCGAAGAGCGCCGTGTCGATGAAGGGTTTCAGCCCGGCAAGCCGCGCCTGCGGAAAGGCGGCGGCAAGCCCGGCCTGGTCGCGCTCGGTGAAGCTGATATTGACCACCGCCCGCATGATCGCCCCGCCCACGAGCTTCTGGGCAGCGGCCCAGCCGGTCCGGTCGCGTTTTGCCGCATAGGAGACTTCGGCCGTGACATAGGGAATGGCGAATTCGGCAGAGATAACAGGCCCGAACGGATCGGGCGATTTGTAATAGGGGTGGTAGCAGAACCAGAGTTCCGGCCGCGGCCCAGATTTCCATCTTAGCCGCAGCCGCTCCAGTTCGGCGCCGATGGCGGGTTCGAGCGCGGCTGCCGCCTCCGGTGTCGAGGCATAGGTGCGGAACTCGGAGGCGACGTCGACCTGATGCCCGCCAAGCTCCAGTGCCCGGATCAACAGCCGCGCCATCAGCCGGTCGCCCGACGGCACCGGATGGTTCGGCGATTTCATCGGCGCGTAGAAAGCCACCCGCATTGGGACACCTCAGGTAAGACACACTGTTTACAACTTTCGCGCCTGTCGGGAAAATTCCGCTATTGTCCCTTTGCCGAAAACTTGCGCATAAGCATATGGAATGTGATCGCGATCGAAGCAATTCCGCCTCTTTCCCAATCTCTATGGGCCTGCGGTTACATCGACAAGAACGGGAATGAATGACGACGGTCTCGGCCACAGGGATTTTTTCGGAACGTACGATCAGAAGGGCGAGGCTCGGTTCCGGCCTCGTCATTTTTGTCTTCGTCCTGCTGCATTTGTCGAACCATGCGATTGGCCTGATTTCCGTCGCCGCCGCTGATAAGGCCGCCCATCTCTTTCTGGCGATCTGGCGCAATCCTCTGGGGACCGCCATCTTCTACTCGTCGGTGCTCATCCATATCGCGCTGGTGCTGCGCGCCATCTACATGCGCCGCAGCCTCGTCATGCCGAAGGGGGAAATGGCACAGATCGTGCTCGGCCTGATGATCCCGCTGCTTCTGCTCGATCATGTCATCGGCACGCGCATCGCCCACGAGTTCTATGGCTACATCGATGATTACGAGACGGTCGTCGCTTCGCTGTGGATCAGGTCTCCGGCGAACGGCGCGCGGCAGGCGCTCGCCCTCGTCGCCATCTGGATCCACGGCTGCATCGGCATCCATTTCTGGCTGCGCTACCGCTCCTGGTACCCAGACTTCGCACCGCTAATGCTGGCGCTCGCCATCCTCGTGCCGGTGCTCGCGCTGCTGGGCTTCGTCGAAATGGGCCGGACGCTCGCCGACCCTTCCTACCAGCAGTCAATGACGGTCAGCACTTACAAGGAGGGCGTCAACACCCGTTACGCCTCGAACCCGGACGTTCACCGTCAGGTCGCCATGATCCGCGCCGGGCTCTACGGCGCCTTCTCGGCCTCGCTGCTCATCGTCGTCGCCGCCCGCGCCCGGCGCAAGCTGAAGGAGCGGCTCGACCAGGTCACCGTGCATTATCCGGGCGGCGAGGTGATCCGCGTGCCGCGCGGCTTCTCGGTGTTGGAAGCAAGCCGGCTCGGCGGGCTGCCGCATTATGCCGTCTGCGGCGGCAAGGGCCAGTGCTCCACCTGCCGGGTGCAGATCCTTGGCGATTACGAAAGCCTGCCGATCCCGGACAAGATGGAACAGACGACGCTGAAGCGCATCAATGCCGGCCCCGATGTCCGGCTCGCCTGCCAGCTTCGTCCGAACCGCGACGTTGCCGTCGCGCCGCTTCTCGTGCCGGCGATCGAGGCTGCCCTTCCCGCCAACAGCCAGGAGACGAGCCCCGGGCGCGAGCGCGAGATCGCCGTGCTCTTCGTCGATATCCGCCATTTCACCACGCTGACGGAGACCCGCCTGCCCTTTGATGTCGTCTTCCTGCTGAACCGCTATTTCGCCATCATCGGCAAGGCGGTGGAGCAGGCGGGCGGGCGGCTCGATAAGTTCATCGGCGACGGCGCCATGGCGCTCTTCGGGCTCAACACCGCGCCGGAGGAAGCCTGCCGCCAGGCGCTCAACGCGGCAGCAGCGATCATCGCCGAGATCGAGAAACTCGCCGCCGAGCTGGCCGACGAACTGGCGCTGCCGCTGCGCATCGCGATCGGCATTCACACCGGTCCGGCCGTCGTCGGTACCATGGGATACGGCCGGGTGCGCAGCATGACGGCGATCGGCGATACCGTGAATGTCGCGAGCCGATTGGAAAGCGCCGCCAAGGAGTTCGAAGCGGCGATCGTCATCTCCGAGCCGGTGGCGAACCTCTCCGGTGCCGATCTCGCCGGCATCGAAAGCCGTGAAATCAGTGTCCGCGGCCGGGCCTTGCCCTTGAAAGTCTACGTCATTCCGAGAGAGAAAGCGGCAGAGCCGCTCGAAGGAAAAACCTGATGTCCGGCAAGCCCTGGCTGACCGCCAAATACTGGAGCCGCCGGCTGCGCAAGGCGCGCAATGCGGCCGCTTCGCGCTTCTTCGACACCCGCTTCGGGCGCCGCCTGCTGATCGAGAATATCGGCCCGCGCGTGGTCTCGATGACGGTCGATGCGGGCGACCATCTCATGACCTTCTCGCCCGCCGACTATATCGGCCGCAAGGTCTTCCGGAAGGGCCATTTCGAGCGCGAGGCCGTCGATCGGTTGATCGTCATCCTGCGCGAGCGCGGCCTCTTGCGAAAGGACGCAACGCTGCTGGAGATCGGCGGCAATATCGGCACCCAGACCGTCTATTTCGCCCTCAGCGACACCTACATCAAGATCGTCAGCATCGAGCCCGATCCGCGCAATTTCCCGCTGCTTGCCCTCAACATCCGCCAGAACCGGCTGGAGGAGAAGGTCCGGCTCGTCAACTGCGCTGCCGGCGAGCACGAAGGCGAGATCGACTTTTTTCTCAACCTCAACAATCACGGCAAGAGCAGCGCCATCCGCCAAAGCCCGACAGACAAGAAGATCAGCGTGCCGGTGAAGCCGATTTCCGAAATCCTTGCCGGACTTTCGGTCGATCCGGCCTCAATCGGCCTCGTCTGGATGGATATCGAGGGCTACGAGCCGGTCGCCTGCCGGTCGATGCAACCGCTGCTTGCCCGCCGCGTGCCGCTCTACATGGAGTTCACGCCGCTCTTTTACGGGCGTGAGGGAACGAAAGCCTTCATATCGATGCTGTCCGGCTTCTACGAGGATTGCCTCGTCCTCTTCGAGGATCGCGAAGAGGAAATGAAGGTTCGTGACCTGCCGGGCGAGTTCGATCAGTACAACGTGCTGTTTTTGCCTTAGAGGCTATGCGGCCGACTGCATGACAAGCGATTGATGGCAGTGCACGCCGGCGAGCAGGCCTGAGGCGGAGGCGAGTGTGGCATTGTGCATGGCGCTTGCCGCATCGCCGGCGGCGAAGACACCCTTGACGGTGGTTTCCTTGTTATCGGCGATGCGGATGACCGGTCCAAACGGGCCGTCGTCGAAGGCGCAGCCAAGCTGTTCGGCAACCGGGCTCGCCATCGCCGTTTTCGGCGCGACGAAGACGGCATCGAGCGGCACGACGCGACCATCGGCGAGGCGGACGGCCTCAAGCTTCGGGTTGACGCCCAACAATTCCACGATAGGGCTGCGTTCGATGCGGACGCAACGGGACGTCAACTTCACCAATTGCTCTTCATCGGGCTCGAATAGCGCTTGGGTGAAAAAGGTCGTTGCGCCCCAGTCCGGGATCATCATGGCCGAATGGGCCGAATGCGGATGGTTTGCGAGAACGCCGAGCTTGCCGCCGCCGACCTCAAAACCGTGGCAATAGGGGCAGTGCAGCGCGGAGCGGCCCCATCGCTCCTTGAGGCCGGGGATTTCGGGCAGCGTGTCGATGACGCCGGTTGCGAGCACGATACGCGCAGCTCGTTCTTCGCTGCCGTCTTCGGTTCCGACGATGAACGCGTCACCGTCGCTGTGCGCCCGGACAACTTTCCCCTCGCGGATGGTGATGGTCGGATAAAACGAAAGCTGCCGTTTTCCCTCCCGCATGATCGCCGCCGGCGTCTGGCCGTCCTGGCCCAAGAACCCATGCGACGCTTCAGAAAACCGATTGCGCGGCGCGCCGGCATCGACGAGCAGAACCCGCCGCCGCGCTCTGGCCAGTTGCATGGCGGCTGAAAGGCCAGCGAAGTTTCCGCCGATGACGATGGCTTCGAACGACATGGAATTCTCCCTTGATATCGAACTCATGACTCAACATAAGTTACGTGACTGGCGCCGTCAAGCATCATGTTACTTGTCTTGTTACGATCCGCTTGCGATAATGATCCGTCCGATCGACAGGAAGAGAACGATGCGCAATGACAGCCGCCTTTCACGCATGCTGCACGTGCTGATCCACATGGATAAGCACCAGCATTCGGCGACCTCCGAGATGATTGCAAAGATGCTGAACACCAATCCCGTCGTCGTCCGCCGCACAATGGCAGGCCTTCGCGAACAGGGCTATGTCCGCTCCGAAAAGGGCCATGGCGGCGGCTGGACGCTGGTGCGCCCACTGTCTGACATTACCCTGCTCGACGTCTACCGCGCCATCGGCGAGCCGCATCTCTTCGCCATCGGCCCAGCCGACGACCAGCCGGAATGCCTGGTGGAACAGGCGGTGAATGTCGCCCTCGGCGACGCGATGAAGGAGGCCCAGGCTCTGCTCCTGCGACGATTGGATAGCGTGACGCTGGACAAAATCGCGGCCGACTTCGAGGCAAAACTGATGGCGCGCCCGGCGACATCCTATTCCTGCGCTTCATGAGCGGGGCGCCGCCCGGCGAGCGGGCCGGCCGAATTGTCTGCTCGCAAGCGCACAAGGTGTGTCGTTTCCGCATCACTTTCCGTAAGGTTGCAAATATCCGCTTGGCAATAGCGAATTGCTTCGGTACAAAACGCTGACCGCTTTAGTTCGAACATCAGGGAGGCGTTGCATGACATCAGCAATCATCGAAACCTTCCCGTGCGGAATGTCCCGACACTAGGTCATTTCCATTCGCGGCCCGCCTCAAGCGCGCCCGACATGCGGTTTTCCCTTAATTCATAGCCCGATTGATCTGACGGGATCATTTCGTCTCCCGCTTGGGCTGTGCCATCCAACTCTCTATTTTGAGGACCGGTTGCCGAACACGGCGCCGAGCGATTAAAATGACTCGCAAGAAGCTCGATTTCCGCGCCGATGCCTATCGCCATGTGCTCGGCTTTGTTTTCCATCATTGGCGCCATCGGCCGGCATTAGTGGGCGTTATCATTGTGTTGGTGATAGCAAGCACGCTGGCAGAAGTCATGGTGCCGGTTTTTTCCGGCCAGATCGTCGATGCCATTGCCGGCAGCAATGCGGCTGACAGGGCGGTGCGCGCCTTCGTCATCGTCGTGGCACTGGGCCTGACCAGCGTGGCACTGCGCTGGTTCATCTTCAACGGTATTATCCGGCTGACGCTGCGCACCATGGCGGATGTGACGAATAACGGTTTCCACAAGGTGCAGCGGTTCTCGACCGACTGGCACGCCAACAGCTTTGCCGGTTCGACGGTGCGCAAGATCACCCGCGGCATGTGGGCGCTCGACCAGCTCAACGACTTGCTGCTGGTCGCCCTGCTGCCCTCCATCGTCATGCTGGTAGGCGCCAGCATCGTGCTCGGCAGCTACTGGCCGATCATGGGCCTGATCGTGGCTGCGGGCTCGCTGATCTATATCGGCGTGACCGTGGCGCTTTCCATGGGCTTCGTGTCGCCGGCAGCACGGCTTGCCAATGCCTGGGACACCAAGCTGGGTGGCGCACTAGCGGATGCCATCAGCTGCAATTCGGTGGTCAAGGCCTTCGGGGCCGAGAACCGCGAGGAGATACGCCTGCGCCACGTGATGGCCAGATGGGACAGCCGCACGCGACGGACGTGGAATCGCGGCACTTTGAGCGGTACGATCCAGGGCTTCCTGATGGTTTCCATGCAGGCAGGTATCTTGGGAACGGGCCTGATCATGTGGCAGCAGGGGCTGGCGACGCCTGGCGACATCACCTTCGTGCTGGCCATGTTCTTCGTTCTGCAAGGCTATCTGCGCAATGTCGGCCAGGACATCCGCAATCTGCAGCGTGCCGTCAACGACATGGAAGAACTGGTGCTGCTCGACAAGATGCCGCTCGGCATCGAGGACAAGCCGAACGCCACGCCGATCGAGATTGGCGAGGGCGAGATCGTCTTCGATCGCATCACCTTCCAGTATGGCGCGCATCCCACCCCGCTCTATGAGGATTTTTCGGTCACCATCAAGCCGGGTGAGCGCGTCGGCCTGGTGGGGCATTCGGGCTCCGGCAAGACGACCTTCGTCAAGCTCATCCAACGCCTCTATGACGTGAACTCGGGCGAAATCCGCATCGACGGACAGGATATCGCGGGGGTCAAGCAATCCAGCCTGCGCGGCCAGATCGCCATCGTGCAGCAGGAGCCCATTCTGTTCCACCGCACCCTGGCGGAAAACATCGCCTATTCCAGGCCGAACGCCTCGCGGCGCGAGATCGAGCAGGCTGCAAAACAGGCCAGTGCCCACGACTTCATCCTGGACCTTCCCAAAGGCTATGAGACGCTGGTCGGGGAACGCGGCGTCAAGCTGTCGGGCGGCGAGCGGCAGCGTGTCGCCATTGCCCGTGCCTTCCTGGCCGATGCGCCGGTGCTGATCCTGGACGAGGCGACATCGAGCCTGGACAGCGAGAGCGAAGTGCAGATCCAGCAGGCCATGGAACGCCTGATGAACGGCCGCACGACGCTGGTCATCGCCCACCGGCTGTCCACGGTGCGAGCGCTGGACCGGCTGCTGGTCTTCGACAAGGGAAAGATTGTCGAAGAAGGCGACCATCAGGCGCTGATCAGGCTCAATAACGGTATCTATCGCCGGCTGTTCGAACGGCAGGCGCTGGAACTGACCAAGGGTCTGGTGGCGTGAACCGAAATGCCACCGCTGATGCCTTTACGTCCTTCGGTAGAGGAAATAACGCCCTTCCTTGATGCCGTCTGGGAGCGGCAGCGCCACCAGCTCGGGATGCTCCAGCGGCAGCCCGCTGACGGCGACGCCGTTATGGGCGAGCACGCCGGCCATCAGCTGCGGCAACCAGGTCAGCGTCACCGCGTCGATCTCGTCATGACCGGTGCCGATATCGGCATGGGCAAGGGCTGCGCCGATACCAACGAAGGCCTGGCCGGATTCGCGGATATTGCCGGTCACCATGTCTTCTGCCTCAGGTGTCGAGGCCGAATAGGAACGGTTTTCCCAGTCGAAAGCGACGATGCGGCGGCCGGGAAAGTTCTCGCGCAGATGATCATAGGTGCGGCCATTGCCGAGACCGAACTCCAGAACCGGGCCTGGCGTTTCCCCCACCAGATTTGTGATCGAGTTCAAAATGTCGCGTTGAGCCGTCAACCGGCGAATGAAGCTGTCGAGGCGGCTCATTTAATCTATATCCGTCATGAAATCGTCAGCGGTCCTGGAGGAATTCCAGCAAAAGCGCGAGAGCGGTTTTGCGTCCGGAATTGCGTAAAAACAAAAAGATAGAGCATTTCCGTGCGTCCGAAAAAGCACGAAATGCTCTAACACATGAAACCTTGCCAAGTCGATTGCCGTAAATGGGAATTGGCGTTGCAGTGGCAACATGGGTCTGTGCTAAGCTAACTGACATGAAAACCGTGACCGACGAAGATTTCTTTGCCGAAGTGCCGCTCTTCAGCGAATTCGAGGGCGTGACCGACGCCGGCAACTACCGGCCGCTGCCGGACGGATGGGTGCTGGCGCTGGCCGACATCGTCGGCTCGACGCCGGCGATCGCTGCCGGCCGTTACAAGGACGTCAATATGGCGGGAGCCAGCGTCATATCGGCGGTGTTGAATTCCGTCGGCAAGGGCGATTATCCCTTCGTCTTCGGCGGCGACGGAGCGCTGATTGCGCTTCCGGGTTCGCTGGAAAAGCAGGCGCGCGACGCCCTTGCCGCCGTGCAGGTCTGGGTCGAGGAGGATTTGGGCCTGACGCTGCGCATCGCCATCGTGCCGGTCGCCGACACCCGCGCCGAGGGCCTCGACGTCCGCGTCGCACGTTACTCCGCAAGCCCTTATGTCACCTATGCGATGTTCTGGGGCGGCGGCACCAGCTGGGCCGAAAGACAGATGAAGCTCGGCCGTTACGGCATTGCCCGCGCGGCTCCGGGAACCCGCCCCGATCTCACCGGCCTTTCCTGCCGCTGGAGCCCGATCGACGCCAAGCACGGCGAGATCGTCTCGATCATCGCCGTGCCCGGCGAAGGCCGGCCGGGACAGGAATTCCGGGACCTCGTCAACGGCATCGTCGCCATCACCACCGAGCAGAACCGAGACAGCCATCCGGTGCCGGCCGATGGTCCGAACCTTGCCTTCTCGCTGCACGGCATTAACCGCGAGGCCAAGGCCACCGCGCCGGCTGGCCGGCGGTTGCGGCAGAAGCTCATCATCTTCCTGCAGCTCGCCATCACGGTCGTGTTCTACAAGCTCGGCATTCCGCTCGGTCGCTTCGACGCCCGCCGCTACAAGCGCGACGTCGCCGGCAATTCCGATTTTCGCAAGTTCGATGACGGGCTGAAGATGACGATCGACGTCGACGCCGAACATCTGAAACGGATCGAGACGCTACTGGAAGCGGCGCGGGCCAAGGGCATTGCCCGCTACGGCCTGCATCGGCAGGCCTCGGCGCTGATGACCTGCTTCGTGCCGACGCCGATCTCGCGCGACCACATGCATTTCATCGACGGTGCGGCCGGCGGTTATGCGGTGGCTGCAAGTCGGATGACCGGCAAAGCGCTTTCTCCGGCGCCCCATCCAACGTGATTCGTGCGACGCGCTCTACACTTTCCTTAGATCGTCCTGAGAAAAGTAAACCCGCCGCTTTGACGGCGACGGGCTGATCTCACACTGGTTTATGCAACGACTTATCGGGAACGGCAGCGACCGGTTCGGGTGGTTTCTTTGTCGCCGTCATCGTATGCGATACCAATCTTCTCGCCGCCAAGCGAGGTGATCTTGCCCGCATACCAATCGCCAGCACCCTTGTAGTTGCACTCGACCTTCATCCCGATGACCCAGTTGTAAGGGCGCACGTCGCTCAAGGAAACAGTTTCCTTATCGCCGTCATCATATCGGATCGTCACCTTCCCGCCTGAGGTGTTGTCGATAACGCCGGGGAACCAATAACCGGCCCCCTTATAGTTTCCGAGAACCCAGTCGCCTTTCGTCTGCGCAAATGCAACAGAAGCGCAGGAGCACATGACACCGATTGCGATAGCCGCAGCAACAAAACTCTTCAAGATATTCCTCCGTGGAAACTCATCCAATCCGCCCCCGAAATGGTTGTGGCGAGATCAGCATGCTGAAAGCGTAGTGATGAAGCCTGGCTTAACGAAAGAAACCTGCGCGGATTAATACTTTGAGTTGCTGTATAACTCCTTAAATCGATTTCGATTTAAGGAGTTACGCCTTGATGACGTGATCGGCCGAAAGGCCGAGCCGGTTGAAGACGTTGCGCGTGTCGATAATCAGCGAGGCGCTTTTTGCTAGCGCCGCATAATCCAACCTGTCGTGATCGGTCGCGACCAGCACCGCATCGTAGCCGGCAATGGTATCAGGCGTCAGCGCCACCGATTTGCGGCCTTTCAGCGCCTGGTATTCGCGCGTCGGCGGGATCTCGGCGACGAAGGGATCATGGTAATCTGCGTGTCCGCCACGCTCCTCGATGATCTCGATCAGCCGCAGCGACGGGCTCTCGCGGATATCGGCGACGTTCTTCTTGTAGGCGAGCCCGAGCACCAGCACCCTGCTGCGGCTCAATGCCTTGCCGGCGCGGATGTCGAGGGCCTCGGCGAGCTTGCCGACGACATAACGCGGCATTGCCGAATTGATCTCGCCGGCGAGCTCGATGAAGCGGGTCGGCAGCTCGTATTCGCGCGATTTCCAGGTGAGGTAGAAGGGATCGATCGGGATGCAATGGCCGCCAAGGCCGGGGCCGGGATAGAAGGGCATGTAGCCGAAGGGCTTGGTCTTGGCCGCGTCGATCACTTCCCAGACGTCGATGCCCATCGCCGCATAGACGGTCTTCAGCTCGTTGACGAGGGCGATGTTGACCGAGCGGAAGATGTTTTCGGTAAGCTTCACGGCCTCGGCCGTAGCATTCGAAGAGACCGGAACGACGGATGATACCGCCGCACCATAGAAGGCCTTCATCAGCGCCAGCGCCTTAGGCCCGTCGCCAGCGACGACCTTCGGGATGGTAGCGGTATGATAATGCTGATTGCCGGGATCCTCGCGCTCCGGCGAAAAGCCGACGAAGAAGTCCGAGCCGGATTTCAGCCCGGTGCCTTCGAGAATGACCTTCACCACGTCATCGGTCGTGCCGGGATAGGTGGTCGATTCCAGCACGACGAGCTGACCGGGGCGCAAATGCGCGGCGATCGAGCGCGACGTCGCCTCGACGAAGGAAAGATCGGGATCGCGATGTTTGGTGAGCGGCGTCGGCACGCAGATGATGACGACGTCACACTCGGCAAGGCCGGCGAAATCGGTCGTCGCCTTGAAGCGGCCGGCATCGATCTCGGCAGACAGCGCCTCGTCACTCACCGCGTCGATATAGGAGCGGCGGGCATCGAGAGCCACCATCTTGCCCGGATCGATGTCGAAGCCGGTGACCGCAAAGCCACTGCGCGCCACCGCCATCGCCAGCGGCAGGCCGACATAGCCGAGGCCGATGATGCCGGCACGAGCCGCGCGGGTTTCGATCTTCTGCAAAAGCGTATCGAAGGTGGAGGTGGCCAAGGCGGGATCTTTCAAACAGGGAAGAGAAGGCTGATCTAATGCATGATAGCGTGAAATTAAACCCGAGGCCCTCTTCTCCCCGGCGGCAATACCGTCGGTTGGCGACCCACGACCCCTCCCCAACCCCTCCCCACAAGGGGAGGGGCTACCGTGTCGCACCGCTTTACATGACCTCCATCGTAACGATCCGAAGAACGGTAACATCCTGCAAGCCTCTCCTTTAGGTCACCGCCGGAGACCGCGGCTTAGCCCCTCCCCCTTGTGGGGAGGGGTTGGGGAGGGGAAGCGGCAGCCGGATGACGGCTGGTCTCGCAATCTCCTACATAGAAAATCCCTTAACCGGGTGTGGCCAAAATGACTCAGGCCGCTCCCTTCGCTGCAACTTGAGCGCACAAAAAATTGCGGCTCCCATTGTTTCGCATTTGCAGCATCCCTATTTTGACTTTTGATAATGAACCAGCTGGAAAGGACAACCCGTCCGATCCCCCGATATGGGGAGCTGAGGGGCGCCACTGCCGGGCTTTCGGCAGATCCGTTGACACAATAATACCGCTCGTACATCCTGATTTCCTGGTGACCTGCGCATGAAAATGTGCCGGCCGAGGGACTTTTGGCTCTTGGGGATGGCGTGCCTTATGAGGATCATACCGAGAATGAGCACGATCGAATCCAGCGTGTCCTCCATCCTGTTGGACCGGGTCGCTGAATGGCTGACGAACTCTTCGCTGGCCGGAGACGAGCTTGAAAACATCGTCCGCGGTTTCTGCGAAAGGCTCACTGCTGCGGGGCTGCCGCTTGCGCGCGTGCATCTTTCTTTTTCGATGTTGCACCCGCTCTACGATGCGCTGAGCTTCACCTGGCGGCGCGCCAGCGGTGTCACCATCGAGGGCTTCCGCATGCCTGCCGGCCAAAAGCCGGACCGCTTCCTGCAGAGCCCATATTATTACCTGCTCGACAACAATCTGCAGCACATCCGGCGCCGACTGATGCATGATGGGCCGAACGAATTTCCGATTTTCGAGGACCTGCGTAAGGACAGCATCACCGACTACCTCGCCTTCGTGCAGCCCTTCGGCGACGGCTCCGTGCAGGGCATGATGGGTTCCTGGTCGACGGATCATAATACCGGCTTTTCCGACGATATGATCGATGCGCTGCTCAGGATGCAGAACCATCTGGCGGTCGCCGCCAAGATGGCGGTGCTCGGCAAGCTCGCCAACAACATGCTGACCACCTATCTCGGCGGCGACGCCGGCAAGCGGGTGCTGAACGGCCAAATCCGCCGTGGCGACGGTGAGACGATCCGGGCAGCACTGGTCATGGGCGACATGCGCGAATCCACCATGTACGCCGAAAAGGAAGGCCGGCAGGCCTATATCGACACGCTGAACCAGTTCTTCGACGCGATCGCCGCCCCCTTCAACCGCAATGGCGGCGAGATCCTGAGTTTCCTCGGCGATGGCTTTCTCGCCGTCTATCCTTGCGGGCGCCACAAGGATCCATCGAAAATTGCCTGCGAGGCTGCGCTTTCGGCCGTGCATCAGGCGCAGGCGCGGGTCGCCGAGCTCAACAGGGACCGCGAGCAGAAGGGCCTGACCAGGGTCGGCTACGGCATCGGCCTGCATGTCGGCAACGTCATGTTCGGCAATGTCGGTCTCAAGGACCGTTTAACCTTCTCCGCCTTCGGCTCGGCGGTCAACGAGGTGCAACGTCTGCAGATCCTGACCAAGAAATACGGTCGCGAGGTCGTCGCCAGCCAGGCCTTCGCCGGCTATTGCGGCGGCGAATGGACGACGCTCGGCGAAGAGAAGCTGCGCGGCATCCGTCAGAAGGTGACGGTGCTGCAGCCGCGCGCGCCAGCACCCGCAATCAACGTCGACGAGAGCTTCCGTGAGGCCGTGCAGAGCGGACTTTCAGAAGCCGAGCAGGTCATTCTCCTGCATCGCGACGCCAAGAAACAGGTGAAGCGCACCAGCATGGAGAAATTCATCCAGTAAGAGCTTAGAACCCCTGCCATAATCTGCGCATCTCGCCTGGGGGAACTTCAGCGAGAGGCGGCGGTTTTTCTATGATTGTCATCAACTGGACACCCCGTTTGCGGTACGATAGTGTGCCTTAACGGGAACATAGAAGACTGGGGAATTTCATTGGTATGGCGTCTGCAGCGGATCTGTTGCGTATTGAAAATCTCGACGTCTCCTTCTCGGTTTTCGGTGACCGGCTACGCGTCGTAAAACAAGCCAATCTTCGCATTCTTCCGGGCAAGGTCACCGCTCTCGTCGGTGAATCCGGCTCGGGGAAGTCGGTGATCAGCCAGTCGATCATGGGCATCCTGCCCAATCCGGCCAAGGCCTCGGGCAGCATCCTGTTCACCGATCCGCTCGACGGCAGCACGACCGATATTCTGTCCTTTCCGCGCGACAGCGAGGAAATGCGCGACCTGCGCGGCCGCCGCATGGCGACGATCTTCCAGGAGCCGATGACCTCGCTCTCGCCGCTGCATACGATCGGCAATCAGATCAGCGAAGTGCTGCTGATCCATACCGAAGCCGACAAGCAGGAAGCCCGTGAAAAGACCGAGGAGATGCTTGGCCTTGTCGGCTTCTCCAATCCGCATCGCACCTACGACATGTACCCGTTCGAACTGTCCGGCGGCATGCGCCAGCGCGCGATGATCGCCATGGCGCTGATCTGCAAGCCGGCGCTGCTGATCGCCGACGAGCCGACGACGGCGCTCGACGTGACGATCCAGGCGCAGATCCTCGAATTGCTCCGCGAGCTGCAGGCGAAGCTTGGCATGGCGATGCTGCTCATCACCCACGATCTCGGTATCGTCGCCAACATGGCCGACGAGGTGGTCGTCATCTATCACGGCGAGATCATGGAAGCAGGACCCGTCGAAGCGATCTTCCGCAATCCGCAGCATCCCTATCTCAAGGGCCTGATGGCCGCCGTTCCGCATTTCGACATGAAACCCGGCGAGCGGCTGAAAGCGCTGCGCGATGTAACGGTCAATCTCGAGTCCCTGGTCGGCAAGAAGAAGCCGCTCCAGGCAGAGGCGCCGGGCATCCTGCTTTCCGTCGCCAATCTCTCGAAGACCTACAAGACGCGCAAGCGCAGTTTCTTCGGCAAACATGAAGCCGCCGTCCTGCGCGCCGTCGACGACGTCAGCTTCGACATCCGCCGCGGCGAATGTCTCGGCCTGGTGGGCGAGTCCGGCTGCGGCAAGACGACGCTCAGCAAGATCCTGATGCGCGCCATCACGCCGGACAGCGGCGCAGTGGTGTTCAACGACGGCAAGGAGGTCGTCGACGTCCTCTCCGTCAAAGGCGCTGAACTGCAGGACATGCGGACCAAGATCCAGATGGTGTTCCAGGACCCGGTCTCCTCGCTCTCGCCGCGCATGACGGTGCGCAACATCCTGAGTGAACCGCTCGAGATTCATGACCGCGGCGACAGCGGCGAGCGCAAGCGCAAGGTCGAAGGATTGATGGCCGCAATCGGCCTCGACAAGCGTTATCTCAGCCGCTACCCGCACAGTTTTTCGGGCGGCCAGCGCCAGCGCATCGGCATCGCGCGCGCACTCGCGCTCGGCCCGAAGCTTGTCATTCTCGACGAGCCGGTCTCGGCGCTTGACGTCTCCGTGCAGGCGCAGATCCTCAACCTGTTGAAGGACCTGCAGAAGGAGCTGGGGCTTACCTATCTGTTCATTTCGCACAATCTCGCCGTCGTCGATTACATGGCCGACCGCATCGCGGTGATGTGCAAGGGCCGCATCGTCGAAATTGCGCCGCGCGAGATCATTCTGCGCGATCCGGTGCACCCCTATACGAAATCGCTGCTCGCCGCCGTCCCCTTCCCCGATCTCGACCGGCCGCTCGATTTCAAGGCGCTCAGGGAAAACGGCGCCGCCGACAAACAGAACTGGGGCGCGACCTTCACCGCCGAGCACGACGACGCTTCCGAGCTTGCCTATGCCGACCTCGGTGACGGCCATCTGGTGCGCGCCCGCAAGGGCGCCGATGCCAGGGAGTTGCGCTGATGGTGACGCGTCGCATCTTTCTCGGCGGCCTTGTCGGCGCGGCGATCGCACCCGCGGTGCTTCGGGCCGGACAGGTCGGCGAGCCGGAATTCCTCAAGGAGCGGCTGACATCAGGCAGCTTGCCGCCGATGGCCGAGCGCATTCCCGTCCGCCCGCGCATCGTCAACCTGAAGGAGATGGGGCTCGAACCCGGTGCCTACGGCGGCACGGTGCGCACCATCATCGGCAGCCAGCGCGACATCCGCTTCATGACGATCTACGGCTATTCCCGACTGATCGGCTACAACAAGCACCTTCAGTTCCAGCCGGATATCCTGGCTTCCTTCCAGTCCGAGGACGACACGGTCTTCACCTTCACGCTGCGCGAGGGCCATAAATGGTCCGACGGCCAGCCGTTCACGGCCGACGATTTCCGCTACTGGTGGGAAGACGTCATCCTGAACGACAAGCTGACGCCCGGCGGCGGCGCGCTGGAGCTTCGTCCGCATGGCAGCCTGCCGCGCTTCGAAATGCTCGATCCGCTGACCGTGCGCTACACGTGGGAAAAACCCAACCCGATGTTCCTGCCGACGCTGGCGGGCCCGCAGCCGCTCGTCATCTTCGGCCCCGGTCATTATCTCAAGCAGTTCCACAAGAAATTCCAGCCCGACCAGGCGAAGATGGACGAGCTGATGAAGACCTACCGCGTCAAGAAATGGCAGGATCTGCACATCAAGATGGCGCGCTCCTACCGTCCTGAGAATCCGAACCTGCCGACGCTCGATCCCTGGCGCAATACCACGCCGCTGCCGTCCGAGCAGTTCGTCTTCGAGCGCAACCCGTTCTTCCACCGCATCGACGAGACCGGCAGGCAGCTTCCCTATCTCGACCGTTTCATCCTCAACGTCTCCTCCTCGTCGATCATCGCCGCCAAGGCGGGTGCAGGCGAAGCCGACCTGCAGGTGACCGGCATCGATTTCAACGACTACACCTTCCTGAAGGAGGCCGAGAAGCGCTTCCCGGTGAAGGTCAATCTCTGGAAGCTCGCGCGCGGCTCGCGCATCACGCTGCTGCCGAATCTCAACTGCGCCGACGAGATGTGGCGCGGCCTTTTCCGCGACGTGCGCCTGCGCCGGGCGCTGTCGCTGGCGATAGACAGGCACGAGATCAACATGGTCGCCTTCTACGGCCTCGGCACGCCAAGCGCCGATACGGTCCTGCCCGACAGTCCGCTCTTCAAGCAGGAATATGCCGACGCCTTCGTGAAATTCGATCCCGACGAGGCCAACCGGCTGCTCGACGAACTCGGCTTGACCGAGCGCGGCGACGACGGCATCAGGCTGCTGCCGGACGGGCGGCGCGCCGAGATCACCGTCGAGACTGCCGGCGAGAGCAACCTCGACACCGACGTGCTTGAGCTGGTGCACGACCACTGGGCCAATATCGGCCTTGCGCTCTATACCCGCACCTCGCAGCGTGACGTCTTCCGCAACCGGGCCATGAGCGGTTCGATCATGATGTCGATCTGGTACGGCCTCGACAATGGCGTGCCGACGGCCGACATGTCGCCCTCAGGCCTTGCGCCGACACTCGACGATCAGCTGCAATGGCCGCTCTGGGGCATGCATTACCTCTCCGCCGGCCAGGAGGGCGTCGCACCCGACCTGCCGGAGGCCGCCGAACTGGTCGACCTGCTTGGCCAATGGGGCTCGACGGCGAAATTCGACGAGCGCCAGGTGATCTGGCACAAGATGCTGTCGCTCTATACGCAGCAGGTGTTCTCGATCGGCCTCATTAACAGCACGCTGCAGCCGATCCTTCGGGCCGCCAAGCTGCAGAACCTGCCGGAGAAAGCGCTCTACGGCTTCGATCCCACCTCCTATCTCGGCGTCTATATGCCGGATGCATTCTGGTACAAGGAGGCCTGAGGCGTGCTTAGATACATTCTCTGGCGCATTGCCGCCATGGTGCCGACGCTCTTCGTCATTTCGGCGCTGGTCTTCACCATCATCGAGCTGCCGCCGGGCGACTTCTTCGAGAGCCAGATCGCCGAGCTGCGCGCCTCCGGCGAGACCGCCAACCTCCAGGAAATCGAGGAGATGCGCCAGCAATACGGTTTCGACAAGCCGGAAATCGTGCGCTATTTCTACTGGGTCGGCGGCATGCTACACGGCGATTTCGGCTATTCCTTCGAATACCAGCTGCCGGTCTCCGACGTGGTCGGCGATCGTCTGTGGCTGACGATCCTCGTCTCCTTCACGACGATCCTGCTCACCTGGCTGATCGCCTTTCCGATCGGCATCTATTCGGCCACGCACCAGTACAGCTGGGGTGATTACGGGCTGACCTTCCTCGGCCTGCTCGGCATCGCCATTCCGAACTTCATGCTGGCGCTGATCCTGATGTATTTCGCCAATATCTGGTTCGGCATCTCGATCGGCCACCTGATGGACCAGCAATATATCTCGGCGCCGATGAGCTGGGAGAAGGCGCGGTCGATCCTCTCTCACCTGTGGATCCCCGTGATCATCGTCGGCACGGCCGGCACGGCCGGCATGATCCGGCGGCTGCGCGCCAACCTGCTCGACGAGATGCAGAAGCAGTATGTCGTCACCGCCCGCGCCAAGGGCCTGCCGCCGCTGAAGGCGCTGGTCAAATACCCGCTGCGCATGGCGCTCAACTTCTTCGTCGCCGATATCGGCTCGATCCTGCCGTCGATCATCTCGGGCGCCGAGATCGTCGCGATCGTGCTGTCGCTGGAGACGACGGGGCCGATGCTCATCAAGGCGCTGCAGAGCCAGGACATGTATCTCGCCGGCTCCTTCCTGATGTTCCTGGCCTTCCTCAACGTCATCGGCGTGCTGATCTCCGACATCGCGCTCGGCTTCCTTGATCCCCGCATCCGTCTGCAAGGCAGGAGCACCAAATAATGTCGCCCCTTCCCGCACCCGGCGCCCCGCTTCCGCATTACGTCTCGACCGCTCCTTTCGATCCGCTTGCGACCGAAAGCATGACGTCGGCACAATCACGCATCCATCTCGCCTCGCAGAAACAGCTGATGTGGTGGAAATTCAAGCAGCACAAGCTGGCCTTGATCTCCGGCATCTTTCTCGCCGCCGTCTACCTGATGATCCTGATCGTCGAGTTCCTGGCGCCCTACGGCCTGCACACGCGCAATGTCGATTTCATCCACGCGCCGCCGCAACCCATCCACTTCTTCGACAAGGGCAGCTTCGTCGGTCCCTTCGTCTACGGCCGCAGCATGACGCTCGATCTCGACACGCTGCACCGTGTCTATACCGACAGGCCGAACGACGTGCAGCCGATCCGTTTCTTCTGCCGCGGCGATGCCTATAAATTTTGGGGCGTTGTTGCCTCGAACTATCATCTCATCTGCCCGGCGATCGGCGGCGAGATGTTCCTGCTCGGCACCGACCGGCTCGGCCGCGACGTGCTCTCGCGTATCCTCTACGGCGCGCGGATATCGTTGACGATCGGCCTGATCGGCATTTCGATCAGTTTCGTGCTCGGTATCGTCATCGGCGGCCTTGCCGGTTATCGGGGCGGCATTTTCGATCTCATTGTCCAGCGCCTGATCGAGGTGCTGCAATCGCTGCCGAGCCTGCCGCTGTGGATGGCGCTGGCAGCCATCATGCCGGTGACATGGAGCCCGATCGTCATCTATTTCGGCATCACCGTCATCCTCGGCATCATCGACTGGACGGGGCTGGCGCGTGCTGTGCGCTCCAAGCTCCTGGCGCTGCGCGAGGAAGATTATGTCCAGGCCGCACAGCTGATGGGCGCCAGCACGCCGCGTATCATCGGCCGGCATCTCGTGCCGGGCTTTATGTCGCATCTCATTGCTTCGGCGACGATTTCGATCCCCGGCATGATCCTTGGAGAGACCGCGCTCTCCTTCCTCGGCCTCGGCCTGCGTCCGCCGATCACCAGCTGGGGCATATTGCTGACAGAAGCAAAAAGCGTCAGCGTCATCGCCTTCTATCCATGGCTGCTCTATCCGATCATTCCTGTTGTTCTTGTCATTTTGGCGTTCAACTTTCTGGGAGACGGCTTGCGTGATGCGGCAGATCCCTACAAATAGCAGGAAACGCGGCGGCGCATCACGGCACCGCCCCCACCTCTTGGCCTCCGGACGGTGGGGGTACTAAGTATGTTGCTGACCCCAGAAGGGATGCCCATGTCCAGACGTCTCGAAGATGCGCGCATCCTCATGTACAGCCACGATACTTTCGGTCTCGGCCATCTGCGCCGCTGTCGCGCCATCGCCCATGCGCTGGTCGAAGATTATCGCGGCCTCAACATCCTGATCATTTCGGGTGCGACGATCGCCGGCGCCTTCGACTACCGCGCCCGCGTCGACTTCGTGAAGATCCCGAGCGTCATCAAGCTCCGCAACGGCGAATATACGTCGCTCGCAAGCCATATCGACCTGCATGAGACGCTGAAGATGCGCGAATCGAGCATTCGCCACACGGCCGAGACCTTCCAGCCGGATATCTTCATCGTCGACAAGGAGCCGATGGGGCTGAAGGGCGAGATCGAGGATACGCTGGCCTATCTCAAGGCCCGCGGCACCGTCCTGGTGCTCGGGCTTCGCGAGATCATGGACGCGCCGCATCTGCTCGAAGCCGAGTGGAAGAAGAACAGCATCATGCAGAAGATCGACCAGTACTATGACAGCGTCTGGGTCTACGGTCCGCCTGACTTTTACGATCCGCTGATCGGTCTCGACGTGCCGGCCAGCCTGCGCCGGAAGATGGATTTCGTCGGCTTCCTGCAACGTAGCGTCTCCAGGGGCAAGACGTCGATCAACGCCCGCAAGGACAATTACCTCCTGGTCACCACGGGCGGCGGTGGCGACGGCTCCGATCTCGTCCACGACGTCATGAACGCTTACGAGGCCGATCCGACGCTGACGCAGAAGGCGCTCGTCGTGCTCGGCCCCTATATGCCGGCCGCCGAGCGCAACAAGCTGGTGCAGAAGGGCGAAGCCATCCCCTATATCGAGGTGATCGAGTTCGACAACCACATGGAAGAGCTGATCGACGGCGCCACCGGCGTCGTCGCCATGGGCGGCTACAACACCTATTGCGAGATTCTCTCCTTCGACAAGCCGGCCCTCATCGTGCCGCGCGTCAAGCCGCGCGAGGAGCAGCTGCTGCGCGCCCAGCGGGCGAGCGAGCTCGGCCTCGTCGACATGCTGCTGCCGGAACAATCCGTCGATCCGACCATCATGGCCGAGGCGCTGAAGCGCCTGCCCTCCCGCCAGCCGCCATCGAAGAGCGGCGGCAACATGCGTCTCGAAGGACTGGACCACATCTCGCAGACCGTCGGCCGATGGATCGACGGCCGCGGCAGCCATCTGTCCCTCGTCGGCGCGGAATAGGGAAAAGCCTTGCCGCCACGCCGCAAGATTCTCGTCGTGCTGAAAGGCTATCCCCGCCTTTCGGAAACCTTCATCGCCCAGGAGCTACTCGGCCTCGAAAAGGCCGGCTTCGACCTGACGTTGATTTCCATGCGCCGACCGACCGACAAGAAACGCCATCCCGTGCATGACGAGATCAAGGCGCGCGTCGTCTATCTGCCGGAATATCTGCACGAGGAGCCGATCCGCGTGCTGAAGGGCTTCATCGCCGGTTTCTCCAAGCCTGGCTTCAAGGCGCTGATGAAACGCTTCCTCGCCGACCTCAAGCGCGACATCTCCCGCAATCGCTTCCGCCGCCTTGGCCAGGCACTAGTGCTGGGGCGCGAATGGCCGGACGAGGGTGAATGGCTGCATGCCCATTTCATCCACACGCCGGCTTCGGTGACGGAATATGCGAGCATTCTCACGGACACGCCCTGGACCTGTTCGGCGCATGCCAAGGACATATGGACGTCGCCCGACTGGGAGCTGAACGAGAAACTCGGCAGCGCCCGCTGGACCGTCACCTGCACCAGGACAGGCTACGACCACATGCGGACGCTGACGTCACGCAGGGAGGCCGTGCACCTGAGTTACCACGGTCTCGATCTCGCCCGCTTCGGCCATTTTGCCGGCGAGCGTTCGGACCGCACCGGCAGCGACCCCGACGATCCGGCCTTCATCCTCAGCGTCGGCCGCGCCGTCGAGAAGAAGGGCTACGACGTGCTGCTGCGCGCGCTGGCACTTTTGCCCGCCGACCTTCACTGGCGCATGGACCATATCGGCGGCGGCGAGGAGCTTGCGAAACTGAAGGCGCTGGCAACCAAACTCGGCATTTCCGGCCGCATCGTCTGGAAGGGCGCCATGGCGCAGGAAGACGTGCTCGATCATTACCGCCGCGCCGACCTCTTCGCGCTTGCCTGCCGCATCGCCGCCAACGGCGACCGCGACGGCCTGCCGAACGTCCTGGTCGAAGCCTCAAGCCAGCGGCTCGTCTGCCTCTCGACCGAAGTATCCGGCGTGCCGGAGCTCCTGAAGAACGGTGAAAACGGTCTCGTCGTGCCGCCCGAGGACCCGGCGCAGCTGGCCAGCGCGCTGGAGGCGGCGATCCGCAACCCGGCACTGCGCAAGCGCCTTGGCGACGCCGCCGAAAGCCAGGTGCGCGAACATTTCGACTATCACTCCAGCATCCGGCAGCTCACCGGCCTGTTCGAGGCCGAATGGCAGAAGGCGTCATGACGGCACCGCGTATTTTCTTCTATGTCCAGCACCTGCTCGGCATCGGCCACATAGCCCGCGCCAGCCGCATCGCCAATGCGCTTGTCAAGGACGGTTTTGACGTGACTGTCGTGACCGGCGGCCTGCCGGTGCCGGGCTTTCCGGGCGAAGGCACAAAGACCGTGGCCTTGCCGGCGGTCGTCGCCAGCAATGCCGGTTTCTCCGGCCTCGCCGACGCCGAGGGCCGGCCGGCGGACGAGGATTTCCTCCATGCCCGCCACCAGCTGCTGCTCGATGCCTTCCATGCCGCAAGACCGGATGTCGTCATCATCGAAGCCTTCCCCTTCGGCCGGCGACAGATGCGTTTCGAACTGCTGCCGCTGCTCGAGGCGATCGAAAAGGCCGAACCGCGGCCGAAACTCTTGAGCTCGGTGCGCGACATCCTGCAGGAAAACCGCAAGGCCGGCCGCGACGCGGAGACGGTGACGCTGGTCAAGGACCATTTCGATGCCGTGCTCGTCCACGGCGATCCCGGTTTCGTCAGGCTTGAGGACACCTTCCCGCTGACATCCGAGATCGCCGACAGGCTGCTTTATACCGGCCTCGTCGCAGCCCCGCCGGCGCCGGAACCTGCCGAGACATTCGACATCATCGCATCGGCGGGCGGCGGCGCGGTCGGCGCCGCGCTGATCGGCGCGGCCAAAGAGGCGGCAGCGCTGCTGCCCGCCGATCTTCGCTGGCTGCTGGTCGCCGGCCCCAACCTGCCTGAGGCCGATTTCGCCGCGCTTTCCGAGGACGCGGCGGCGAATATGACGCTGGTGCGCTTCCGCAAGGATTTTCCCTCGCTGCTGCGCGGTGCGAAAGTCTCGATCTCTCAGGCAGGCTACAATACGGTCGGCGATCTGCTGCGCACCGAATGCCGGGCAATCCTCATCCCCTTCGTCGCCGGCGGCGAGACCGAGCAGACGGTGCGCGCCGAACGGCTGCAGGCGCTCGGCCTCGCCGATATCCTGCCGGAAAACGGACTGACGGCGGGCCATGTGAAGGAGGCAGTCGAAAAGGCGCTCGCCGCACAGCCACGGGGGCCGGTCTTGCTCGACCTCGACGGGGCGGAGAAAACCGCCGGCATCATTCGCTCCATGATTGCCGAATCCCTCGCCTAATCCAAAATTCCTGTGATATAAGCAATGTTCCGGCGAGAATCGGCATTTTTGCAGCCGGTCGCTTCGCCTTGTTTTCATTGCGATATCGGCGGTCCGGCTGCATGATCCTGTTCTCAAAATTCCTCCCCGTCCCGGCGCCCGGATCGCGCCCCCGGAATTTCCCAGCAAGCTGACGGTTAGCCATGGAAAAAAGCCTCGCCCGCTACATCTGGAAGAACACGCGGCTGCAGCAGCTGTGGATTCTGGCTGTCGTCGCTGCATCGATGGTGCCCTACTTCCTGTCCTTCGACCTGCCGAAGCAGATCGTCAACGGACCGATCCAGGGTGACGGTTTCGAAGGTCCGGGCGCGACGCAGACCTTCATGCACATTGCCTACGACCTGCCGCTGATTGGCCATGTCGAATTCTTTCAAGGGTTGCAGCTCAACCGCTTCCAGATGCTGATGGCGCTCAGCCTGGTTTTTCTGGCGCTGGTGGTGCTGAACGGCCTCTTCAAATTCTACATCAACACCTATAAGGGCCGTCTCGGCGAGCGCATGCTGCGCCGCATCCGCTTCGAGCTGATCGACCGGGTGCTGCGCTTTCCGCCCATTCACTTCAAGCGGGTGAAATCGGCCGAGATCGCCACCATGATCAAGGACGAGGTGGAGCCGATGGGCGGCTTCACCGGCGACGCCTTCGTTTCCCCTGCTCTTCTCGGCGGCCAGGCGATAACGGCGCTCGTCTTCATCATCGTCCAGAATTTCTGGCTTGGCATGATCGCCGCCGGCATCGTCGGCGTCCAGGCCATCGTCATCCCCCGCATGCGCAAGCGCCTCTTGGAACTCGGCCGCCAGCGGCAGCTGACGGCGCGCGAACTCTCCGGCCGCGTCGGCGAAATCGTCGAGGGCATCGGCACGATCCACGGCAACGACACGTCGAATCTCGAACGCGCCGACATCGCCTCGCGGCTCGGACGGATTTTCTCGATCCGCTACGACCTTTACCAGTGGAAGTTCCTGGTGAAGTTCATCAACAACTTCCTCGCCCAGGTCACGCCGTTCCTGTTCTACGCGATCGGCGGCTATCTTGCGCTCCAGGGCCGGCTCGACATCGGCCAGCTTGTCGCCGTCATATCAGCCTACAAGGACCTGCCCGGCCCGCTGAAGGAACTGATCGACTGGGACCAGATGCGCCAGGACGTGCAGGTGAAATACCAGCAGGTCTACGAGCAGTTCAACGTCGAGCCGCTGATCGACAGCCGCATTCAGGAACTCGCAACCGCCCCGGTCGGCCCGTTGACTGGCGCGTTCGTCATCACCAATCTGACGCTCTCCGACGACAGCGGCGCTCGCATCGTCGATCACGTCTCCGTTGAGATCAAGCCGAACGAGACGGTGGCGATCGTCGGGCCGAACGGCAGCGGCGCTGAAGCCTTCGCCGAAGCGCTCGGACGCATGGTCTGGCCGGACTCCGGCCGTATCACCATCGACGGACGCGATCTCCTGGAGCTGCCGGAATCGATTACCGGCCGGCGGATCTCCTATGCCTCGGCGGACACTTTCTTCTTCCACGGGACGCTCGCCAGCAATCTGCTCTACGGCCTGAAACATGCGCCGATGACCGATCCGATTTACGACGAGCGGGAAGCACTGGAGTATAAATGGCATTCCGCCGAGGCGGAAAAGGCCGGCAATCCGACGCTCGACCTCAACAGCGACTGGGTGGACTACAAGGCTGCCGGCGCCAGCGGGCCCGAGGACCTGCTCACAGCGATCCGCCCGGTGCTCGACGCCGTCCTGATCTCGCAGGACATCCTCGATTTGGCGCTGCGCTCGACCGTCAACACCGACGTGCATGTGGCGCTCGGCGACCACGTCGTGGCGCTACGCGCCTCGCTCAGGGACCGGCTGCGCGACGAGGGGCTCGACACGATCGTCGTGCCTTTCGACTTCGATGCCTATAACGCCCAGGCGACGGTCGGCGAGAACCTGCTCTTCGGCACGATGAAGCGGCCGTTGATGACCAACCGGAGGCTGGCCGCGCATCCCTATTTCCAGCAGCTTTTCCGTGAGACCGGCCTCAGCACCGATCTCTACGCCATGGGCCTCGAGATCGCCGAAAACGCGGTGGAACTCTTCCACGACCTGCCGCCCGACCATCCATTCTTCCAGCAGCTGACCTTCATGACGGCGGACGACATCCCGACCTATCAGGCGTTGCTGCAGAAGCTGCAAAGCCGCCGCTTCGAGGACGCCACGCCGGAAGAACGTTCGGCCATCATCCGGCTGAGTTTTGCCTATATCGAGCCGCGCCATCGCTTCGGCTTGCTGCCGAACGAGCTCATGGACAAAATCGTCAGCGCCCGCAAGCAGTTCCACGAGCATATTCCGGCCGATCTCGCCGAGCTGATCGAGCGTTACGATGCCGAGCGTTTCACCCCGTCGGCAAGCCTGATGGACAATGTGCTCTTCGGCCGTATCGCCTATCAGCAGGCCGACGCTTCCGACCGCATCCGCGGCATCATGGGCGAACTCTTCGATGCGCTCGACCTTTATGACGACGTGCTGTCGATCGGCCTCGAATTCGACGTCGGCTCCGGCGGCAAACGACTGACCATGGTGCAGCGGCAGAAGCTAAACCTGGCCCGCGCGCTGTTGAAGCGCTCGGACTATTTCATCTTCAACCGGCCGCTGTCGGCGCTTGACCAGCGCGTTCAAGATCAGATCACCCGCAACATCATCGAGGGCCTGCACGAAGAAGGCCATCGGCCGGCGATCATCTGGGTGCTCTCCAACGCCCGGCAGGCCGAGATGTTCGACCGGATCCTGCTCTTTGACCGCGGCGGATTGGCGGAGGCCGGAAACTATCCGGAACTTTCCGCGAAAAACGGGATGTTCAAGGAGCTGTTATCGTAATATTCTATAGGGGCGGCGATGGTGGGTGTTCTTGATGGGGACACCTCGAAGTTTGAAGATGCCTGGTCCTGCGGGACCCGGCATCAGGGGATTGAAACGCTCATGCTGTTGAGAGACGAAGTCGAAATGCTCCGAAGGGTGCCGATCTTTTCGAGGATCGCGCCAGCAAAGCTCAAGCTTTTGGCCTTTACCTCCGATCGCATGACCTACAAGGCCGGACAGGACCTTTTCCATCAGGGCGATGTCGGTGATGCCGCCTATGTCGTCCTCTCGGGCACCGCCGACGTCGTCGTCGCATCACCGGCCGGCGAGATCAAGGTCGCTGACGTCGAACCCAATTCCATCGTCGGCGAAATCGCCATCCTCTGCGATGTCTCGCGCACGGCAACGGTCCGCGCCACCTCGTCGCTAGAGGTGCTGCGCATCAGCAAGGAGCATTTCCTGAAGCTGCTCAGCGATTTCCCCGAAATGGCCGTGGAAATCATGCGGGTGCTGGCCGACCGCCTGAACCACACCACCGCGGAACTAACCGCGGCCCGGGCGGCGAAGCAGCCTCAGATGGCGCAGTAAGGTTTTTCAGGATTTCGCCGGCCATTTCCGTGCGCCTGTACGAAGCGCAAAATTCCAGCTGTTGATCTTTTGGCGAACATGACAGCTCACCATAAAAGATGTGCGTGAGATGACCGGTTCCGTTCCAGCAATGCGTCCAGGCCGGCCGATCTTCGGCTGATGGACAAGAAAATCGGCTGACTCTCCACCTCATCAAGCTGACTTGTCGCGACACCGACATTCTGTTCGGCGATAAACTGAATTGCTTTCTTGCGATCTGATGTTGCTTTCGCACGCCGGGCAAATGCCTGCATGGCTTCCCATGCAGGCCATTTGTTCGACTGCGTCTATTCCCGCTGCTCCAGCGCCCTGCTGAAGGCAAGTGCTGCAAGCGTGCAGATGGCGCCGGACAGCAGGTAGTAACCGACGAAAGTCAGGCCGAAGCGGCTGGAGAGGCTGAGCGCCACCAGCGGCGCAAAACCCGCACCGATCAACCAGGCCAGATCCGATGTGAAGGCGGCACCGGTATAGCGGTAGCCGCGGCCGAAGCGGGACGAGATCGAGCCCGTCGCCTGGCCGAAGGAAAGGCCGAGCACGCCGAAGCCGATGATGACGAAAGCGTCATGGCCGCTGTTGCCGGATGCGATCAGGCTCGGCCCAACGAAGCTGAAGACGGCGATGATGACGGCGCAGATGGCAAGTTGGGCGCGCCGGCCGATGCGGTCGGCAATCAGTCCTGATGCAATGATGGTGATGATCCCGACCATGGCGCCGACCACCTGCACCACCATGAAGGTGCCGATCGGCTGGTTGCCGTAAAGGCTCATCCAGCCGAGCGGGAAAATGGTGACGAGGTGGAACATGGCGAAGCTTGCGAGCGGCACGAAAGCGCCGATCAGAATGTCGCGGCCGTGAACGCGCAGCACGTCGAGGATGGGGGCTGCTTCCAGCTCGTGCTGCTCCAGCAGCGTGCCGAACTCCTTGGTCATGACGAGCCGCAAACGCGCAAACAGCGCCACGACGTTGATCGCGAAGGCGACGAAGAAGGGATAACGCCAGCCCCAGGAGAGGAAATCCTCACTGGAAAGATTGGCGACGAAATAACCAAACAGGGTGCTGGCCAGCGCAAAACCGATCGGCGCACCGAGCTGCGGGATCATCGCATACCAGCCGCGGTGCTTGGCCGGCGCGTTGAGCGCGAGCAGCGAGGCAAGGCCGTCCCAGGCGCCGCCGAGCGCGAAGCCCTGGCCGAGGCGGAAGAGCGCCAGCAACGCGATCGACCAGACGCCGATCTCGTTGTAACCCGGCAGGAAGGCGATCGAGGCCGTGGAGCCGCCGAGCAGGAAAAGCGCGATCGTCAGCTTGGTGCCACGGCCGTACAGCCGATCGATCGTCATGAAGACGACGGAGCCGACGGGGCGGGCCAGGAAGGCAAGCGAGAAGATGGCGAAAGAATAGAGCGTGCCGGTCAGCCTGTCCGGAGCGAAAGGGAAAATCAGCTGTGGAAAGACCAGGACCGAGGCGAGGCCGTAGACGAAGAAATCGAAGAATTCCGACATGCGGCCGATCACCACGCCGATGGCGATACTACCAGGAGACACCGGCTTGTCGTCGTGAATGCGCCGCGCGTCGCGTTCCAGCGACGACGATGACGGCCCGTATTGCGATGTTGTAGCCATGAAACGCCTCCCTCGTTGAAGCGCTTTCGGCAAGGCGCCTCAACCTGATCTTGATCAAACCTGCAGGCTTATCAAGTCCGTAAGACGTAAATAGTTCATCATCACGGCTCAAATTGAGGCGTAGGCGGAAAAAATACCGTGATCCGGACCGCGATTTTTCCCGGGGACGCTGGCTTGGCCGGCTCTTGCGGATATATTGATTTGAAACATGCGCTGGCGAAAGAATCCTTCTTGATTTCATCAGGATTCCAAAGCTGTAGTGCACCATGATTTGTGCCGCAGTGCGGCATCCTTGCTGCACTGCGACCAAACACCTCATGTCGCTATCAGGTTCAGTGCGTTAGTCGCGGAACGAACGAAACAACAAGAGCTTAGAGACGTGCTAAAACTCGTGAAGTTTTCCCGCCTTCTATCCGTCTTGCCGCTGCTTTTCCTGGCAGGATGCAACATGGTGGTCATGGCGCCCTCCGGCGACATCGCCGCGCAACAGCGCGATCTCATCGTCATCTCGACGGTGCTAATGCTTCTGATCATCATCCCGGTGATCTTCCTGACGCTGTTCTTCGCCTGGCGCTACCGCCGCTCCAACACGGCCGCCACCTACGCGCCGGAATGGCACCATTCGACCCGCCTCGAAATCGTGATCTGGGCAGCGCCGCTTGCGATCATCATCGCGCTCGGCGCCGTGACCTGGATTTCCACCCATAAGCTCGATCCCTACCGCCCGCTCGACCGCCTCGATGCGGAGCGCGCCATTCCGGCCAATACCAAGCCGCTGATCGTCGAGGTCGTGGCGCTCGACTGGAAGTGGCTGTTCTTCTATCCCGAACTCGGCATTGCCACCGTCAACGAACTCGCTGCCCCGGTCGATATGCCGATCAATTTCAAGATCACCGCCTCCTCGGTGATGAACTCCTTCTATATCCCTGCCCTAGCCGGCCAGATCTATGCAATGCCCGGCATGGAGACGAAGCTGCACGCCGTCATCAACCGGCAAGGCGAATACGAGGGCTTCTCCGCCAATTATAGCGGAAGCGGCTTCTCGCATATGCGCTTCAAGTTCCACGGCCTCGACCAAGCGGGCTTTGACGCCTGGGTGGCTGAGGTCAAGCAGCAGGGCACGATGCTCAACCGCGACGCTTATCTCAAGCTCGAGAAGCCGAGCGAGAAGGAACCGGTGCGTTATTATGCCGGCGCCGATGCCGACCTTTACAACGCCATCCTCAACATGTGCGCCACTCCGGGCAAGATGTGCATGAACGAGATGATGCACATCGACATGATGGGCGGCGGCGGCAAGGAAAGTGCGGAGAACCGCGAGAAGCTGCAATACGACAACCGTCATGCCGACGAAGGCATCGTGGCGCCCGCCGCCACCGTGCCGGCGACCGGGGCTCCGGCACGCAGCGAGCCTGCCGAGCGGACCGACGGCATGCAGCACGACATGCCCGGCATGGACATGCAGCATGAGGGTCATTCCATGCCCGGCACGGACAACGGCGCCACTCCGGCGCCGGCGCAGCTCAACAACAACAATTAACCTGGCGCTTTGCGTCGCAAGACATAATGAACGGGTTGTTCCATGTTTTCCAATCCTGACCTCCTGAAGTTCGTCTTCGGCCGGTTGACCCTCGATGCCATCCCCTATCACGAGCCGATCCTGGTCGTGACCTTCATCGGCGTCGTCATCGGCGGTCTCGCTGTGCTCGGCATCATCACCTATTTCAAGTTCTGGGGTCCGCTTTGGCGCGACTGGATCTGCAGCGTCGATCACAAGAAGATCGGCATCATGTATGTGATCCTCGCCGTCATCATGCTGCTGCGCGGCTTTTCCGACGCGATCATGATGCGCGTCCAGCAGGCGATCGCCTTCAACGGCTCGGAGGGCTATCTGCCGCCGCACCATTACGACCAGGTCTTCACCGCCCACGGCGTCATCATGATCTTCTTCGTGGCGATGCCCTTCGTCACCGGTCTGATGAACTTCGTGGTGCCGCTGCAGATCGGCGCGCGCGACGTCTCCTTCCCCTTCCTCAACAACTTCTCTTTCTGGATGACCACCGCCGGCGCGATCATCATCATGCTGTCGCTGTTCATTGGCGAATTCGCCCAGACCGGTTGGCTCGCCTACCCGCCGCTGTCGGGCGCAGCCTACAGTCCGGGCGTCGGCGTCGATTATTATATCTGGGGCCTGCAGGTGGCCGGTGTCGGAACGACGCTTTCGGGCATCAACCTGATCGCCACCATCGTCAAGATGCGTGCGCCGGGCATGACCTTCATGAAGATGCCGGTCTTCACCTGGACGGCGCTCTGCACCAACGTGCTGATCGTCGCCTCCTTCCCGATCCTGACGGCAACGCTGGCGCTTCTGTCGCTCGACCGCTATGCCGGGACGAACTTCTTTACCAATGACCTCGGCGGCAACCCGATGATGTACATCAATCTCATCTGGATCTGGGGTCATCCTGAAGTCTACATTCTCGTGCTGCCGGCCTTCGGCATCTTCTCGGAAGTCGTCGCCACCTTCTCCGGCAAACGCCTCTTCGGCTACGCCTCCATGGTCTACGCGACCTGCGTGATCATGATTCTCTCCTACATCGTCTGGCTGCACCACTTCTTCACGATGGGCTCGGGCGCTTCCGTCAATTCCTTCTTCGGCATCACCACGATGATCATCTCGATCCCCACCGGGGCAAAGATCTTCAACTGGCTCTTCACCATGTATCGCGGCCGCATCCGTTTTGAGGTGCCGATGCTGTGGACAGTCGGCTTCATGGTGACCTTCGTCATCGGCGGCATGACCGGCGTCATGCTTGCCGTGCCGCCGGCCGACTTCGTGCTGCACAATTCGCTGTTCCTCATCGCCCACTTCCACAACGTCATCATCGGCGGCGTTCTCTTCGGCATGTTCGCCGGCGTGAACTACTGGTTCCCGAAGGCCTTCGGCTTCAAGCTCGATCCCTTCTGGGGCAAGATGAGCTTCTGGTTCTGGCAGATCGGCTTCTGGTTCGCCTTCATGCCGCTCTACGTGCTCGGCCTGATGGGCGTCACCCGCCGCGTGAGCCAGTTCGAGGATCCGTCGCTGCAGATCTGGTTCATCATCGCCGCTTTCGGCGTCGGCCTGATCGCGCTCGGTATCGCCGCCTTCCTCATCCAGATCGTCGTCAGCTTCATGAAACGCGAGGAATTGCGCGACGATAGTGGCGATCCCTGGGATGGCCGCACGCTGGAATGGTCGACCTCTTCGCCGCCGCCGGATTACAACTTCGCCTTCACGCCCGTCGTCCACGACCATGACAGCTGGTACGACATGAAGAACCGTGGTTATGCGCGTCCGCTGGAAGGCTTCCGGCCGATCCACATGCCGAAAAACACCGGCACCGGCGCAATCCTGTCGGCCATCAGCGTCGCCCTCGCCTTCGGCCTGATCTGGTATATGTGGTGGCTGGTGGCCGTCTCCTTCGTCGCCATGCTCGTCGTCGCGATCGGTCATACCTTCAACTACAGACGCGACTTTCACATCCCCGCCGAAGAGGTGACCGAAACGGAAGGCAAGCGCACGGCGTTGCTTGCCGAGCAGGTGTAATGACCATGAGCGATCAGACTATCGACACGGCCGAAAAGCCTGAATTCTACCTGACGGAGGATCATCATCCGGAAAACAGCACCAACCTCGGCTTCTGGCTCTACCTGATGAGCGACTGCCTGATCTTCGCTGTGCTGTTTGCAACGCATGGCGTGCTCGGCCGCAACTATGCCGCAGGCCCGTCGCCCGCCGATCTCTTCGATCTGCCGATCGTTGCCCTCAACACCTCGATGCTGCTGTTTTCCTCGATCACCTACGGCTTCGCCATGCTGCAGATGGAGCGCAACGCCAAGGCGGAAACACTGTTCTGGCTTGGCGTGACCGGCTTGTTCGGCGCAGCCTTCATCGGGCTCGAACTCTACGAGTTCATCCACCTGATCCACGAAGGCGCCGGGCCGACGCGCAGCGCCTTCCTCTCCTCCTTCTTCACGCTCGTCGGCACTCACGGGCTGCACGTCACCTTCGGCATCATCTGGCTAATCACGCTGATGGTGCAGGTGTCGATGCACGGGCTGATCGAGGCCAACCGCCGCCGCCTGATGTGCCTCTCGATGTTCTGGCACTTCCTCGACGTCGTCTGGATCGGCGTCTTTTCCTTCGTCTATCTGCTGGGAGTTCTCGGATGAGTTCGCAAGCACCTGCCCATGAGGATGCCCACGAGGCTCATCACGGCCACAGCCACGGCCATCAGGCCGGCCATGGCACGTTCCGCAGCTACATGACGGGCTTCGTGCTCTCCGTCATCCTGACCGCCATTCCCTTCTGGCTTGTCATGTCAGGCGTGTTCGACAGCCCGACGCTGACGGCGGTGCTGGTGATGGGCCTCGGGGCGATCCAGATCGTCGTCCATATGGTGTTCTTCCTGCACATGAATACCAGGAGCGAGGGTGGCTGGACGATCATGGCGCTGATCTTCACCCTCATCATCGTCGCCATCGCGCTCTCGGGCTCGCTCTGGGTCATGCATCATCTCAACACCAACATGATGCCGATGAGCCCCGAGATGATGAAGAACATGCCCTGACTGTCGCCAGGGGGCGGCGGCAAAGCCGCCCGCAGCAGTTCAGTCCAGCACCGGTTTACCCATGAACGAGGCCTCCTCGGAAAAGTCGGAAAGACGGCACTATCAGGTCAAACGCGCGATCTTCGCCGTCTGCCTGGTGCTGCTTGCCGCGGCACTCTCCGCACTCGGCACCTGGCAGGTCGAGCGGCTGGCCTGGAAACGCGACCTCATCGCCCGCGTCGACCAGCGTGTGCACGCGCCACCCGTGCCGGCACCGGCACGCGCCGACTGGGAGAAGGTCAATGCCACCGATGACGAATATCGGCGGGTGACCGCGGCCGGGATGCTGGCGAACGACAAGGAAACGCTGGTCTATGCCTCGACCGCGCTCGGTCCGGGTTATTGGGTGATGGCGCCGCTGACGCTTGCCGACGGGACATCAATCCTCGTCAATCGCGGCTTCGTGCCGACCGACCGGCGCGATCCGGCCACGCGCCGCGAGGGGCAACCATCAGGCCCGGTCGAGATCACCGGGCTGATGCGGATGACGGAGCCGAAGGGATCGCTGCTGCAATCCAATGACGTCGCGACCGACCGCTGGTATTCGCGCGATGTCGCTGCGATCGCTGAAAAGCGCGGCGTCGGTACGGTCGCGTCCTATTTCATCGACGCCGATGCTACCGCCAATCCGGGCAGCCTGCCTGTCGGCGGCCTCACGATCATCGATTTCCCCAACAACCATCTCGTCTACGCGATCACCTGGTACGGGCTGGCGGCGATGGTGCTGGCATTGCTGGTGTTCATTCTTCGCGGCGAGAGGGGGAGCCGGGTTCGGCCAAGGCCTTAACCTCGTCGGCGATCCTTATGAAGCAACCCGGCTGATCGCTTCGGCGAGCTGCGCCTGTGAGAAGGGCTTGCCGAGGCGGGGCAAGTCGACGATGTCGGCCCCTTGCGGGATCTCGGCGTAACCGGTTGCGAGGATGATCGGTATGTCGGGCCATTCGCTGCGGATCGCCTGGGCGAGCTGCGCGCCCGTCATGCGGGGCATGGCATGGTCGCAAATCACTAGGTCGACCTGCTGTTTGCGCAGGATGTCGAGCGCCTCGGGACCCGCCATCGCCTCGAACACGGTATGGCCGAGATCCTCCAGCATCAGCGTCGTATTCATCAGGACCAGACCATCGTCATCGACGGCGACGATGCGCAGCCGGCGCGGCGCATTTTCCTCCTGCTGCGGCCGGTCGGTAGCGGCCTCGGTCGCCTGTTCGACACTTGCGACCGGGAACCACAATTCGGCCGTCGTGCCTTCGCCGAGGCTGCTCTTCATCATCAGGCGGCCACCCGACTGGGACGCAAGGCCCTGCACCATGGAAAGGCCGAGGCCGGTGCCTTTGCCGACACCCTTGGTGGTGAAGAACGGCGTGATGGCCTGCTCCAGCGTCCTTGCATCCATGCCCTCGCCTTCGTCGATCACCGCGATGCGGACATAGCGGCCGGGCGACAGCGGACCCTTGCCTGATGGCAGCGATTCTTCGGAAGCGCGAAGCACGATCCGACCGCCGGACGGCATGGCGTCGCGGGCGTTGACGACGAGGTTCAGGATCGCCATCTCCAGCTGGTTCGGATCGGTCAGGATCGTCGGCAGCCTGACGGGGAAAGATGTCTCGATCACGGTGAGGGGGCCGAGCGAACGGCTCAGCATATCCATCATGCCACGGACCAGGCCGGAGACGTCGATCGGCTCCATGTGCAGTTCCTGCCGGCGGGAAAAGGCCAGCATGCGCTGGGTCAGCGCAGCACCCCGCTGGGCACCCTGCATGGCATTGTCGACCAGCGATGTCAGCGAGAGATCCTGTGGCATGCGTTTCTTCAGGATTTCGAGACTGCCGAGCACAGCCATCAGCAGATTGTTGAAATCATGGGCGATACCGCCGGTCAATTGACCGATCGCCTCCATCTTCTGCGACTGGAAGAGTTCTTCGCGCGCCTGCTCCAGTGCCCGCTGGGTCTCCATCTTCTCGGTGATATCGCGGGTGATCTTCGCGAAACCGATCACATCGCCTTCCTCGTCGCGGATGGCATCGATGACGATGCTGGCCCAGAAACGGGTGCCGTCCTTGCGGACGCGCCAGCCTTCCCTCTCGAACCGGCCTTCGGCGCGCGCGATGCCAAGCGCGGTCTCCGGCAGGCCGGCTTCGCGGTCTTCGGGGGTATAGAAGGTCGAGAAATGCCGACCGATGATTTCTTGCGGCCGATAGCCCTTGATACGCTCGGCGCCAAAATTCCAACTGCTGACATTGCCTTCGGGATCGAGCATGTAGATCGCATAGTCCGAGACGCCCTGGACGAGCCGGCGGAACTGTTCCTCGCTCTGGCGGATCGCCTTTTCGGCCGCCCTGCGCTCGGTCAGGTCGCGGGTGATTTTGGCATAACCGATGAGTTCGCCGGAGGGACGGCGGATCGGATCGATGATCACATGCGCCCAGAAGCGGCTGCCATCCTTGCGCTGGCGCCAGCCTTCCCCCTCGAACCGGCCGTGCTCGACCGCCGTGGCCAGAGCGCGCTCCGGAATTCCCGCGGCGCGATCCTCTTCCAGATAGAAACGGGAAAAATGCTGGCCGAGAATTTCGGAAGGCCTGTAACCCTTGAACCGCTGAGCGCCGGTATTCCAGCTGGTGACGATGCCTTCGGGGCTCAGCATATAAATGGCGTAGTCGGTGATGGCATCGACCAAAAGGCGAAAGCGTCCCTCTTCGTCAAGAGACGTATCATGTCGATTCAGCGCTTCCATCGGCCCCTCTGAGTCACCAGCGCTTTATAACGCCGCGACGGACAGATGGTTCCGAAACGGCGGCGAATTTTCAGACCGCCTTGACCTGGGGATAGAACCGCTCACTGATCCGCTCGGCAGCGGCATAGGCCTGCGAGACGATCTCCGGCACGAGATCGATATCTGGCAGGCTGCCGAGACCGAGCGGGCCGACGGCAAACAGCCCGGCAACCGTCGAACCGTCCTCGAGGAAGGGCTCGCCGCGCGCATTGACCGCCAGTCCGAGCGAGAGCTCGTCCGGCATGGCAAGCCCGGCGGAAAGCAGGCTCTGCATCAGCGGCGCTGAAAGATCAGGCGCCTGACAGCGGCAATCGATGATGCGCTCGGCATGGATAACCTCCTCGGCAGCGGAACCGGCCGGCGTGAAGAACAGGCCGCTCAAGCCCCGGCGGCCTGCTCGGCCACGGCGCAGCACCGTGCGGCCTTCGGCTAGCTCGCGTTTCAGCCGCAGGTGCATGGCCTCCGGCAGCCGGTTGCGATGGCTGTCGTAGATTGCCCTGAGGTGGCGGTTGAACTGATGCTTGTCGCGCGCCGGCAGCGAGCGCCAGAGCGAGCGGGCATGTTTTCTGAGGCCGTTCATCACCGATTGCCAGCTTC
This sequence comes from Rhizobium sp. 25PS6, assembly GCF_032464655.1. Classification (NCBI taxonomy): domain Bacteria; kingdom Pseudomonadati; phylum Pseudomonadota; class Alphaproteobacteria; order Hyphomicrobiales; family Rhizobiaceae; genus Rhizobium; species Rhizobium sp. 25PS6. The sequence continues at coordinate 207,627 of NZ_JAWDIV010000008.1, read as the reverse complement.
GCCCTGATTCTTCCGCCTCGCGGCAGGCTTCACGGATAAAGCGAACGATCTCCGGCAGGCTCTGCGGCAGCGTCTCGGCTGGGAACACCGGATCGGCGGAATTCGGCGTATGACTCTGGGGCAGGAAGCCGCGCCTTGAAATGATCGTCACCTGGCCCGTGTAACCGGAATCGCGCAGCTGCAGCAGCTGGTCGACGACGCGGATGCCGCTGCCGAGCAGCACCGCATGCGGCCGCGCGACGAGGCGCTGGGCCCTGACCGGCGAAGCGTCCTCACCGCCGGCATCCGGCGCTGTCAGGCCGTAGCCGGTGGCGAGGATCACGGTGTCGAACAGCGGGTTGGCGGGATTCGCGCTTTCGAGCAGGAAGCGGTTGCCGTGGCTCCTACGGATCGCCACGACCGGATCGTTGCAGACTTGGACCGTGATGTCCCTGCGCGCGGCGAGCGCTTCCGAAAAGCGCTGGTAGACATAATCGCTGAAGATCTCCTTCGGCACGAAGATCTGCCGGAATCCGGGAATGGCGGCCGGTACGGCGGCGCGGAAGGCAGCGTTGCTGCAGAGCCAATCGTTGAAATCGTCGTTGTCGCCGACCGAGACCGAGAGATCGCGGACGCGGGTGTTAAGGATCGTCGAGGAGTGGGCCGAGGCCAGCGCCTGCCCGCCGCTGACCGACGAATTCGGATCGAATAGCTGCAGGTGGAAGGGCGCGCGCACCGTCTTCATCAGCGCGATGGCCGTCATCATACCGGAAAAACCGCGCCCGACGATCGCAATGCGCGGCACGGCTGATATCTGCGCCGCCGCATTGGCTCTCACGGAAAAAAGTCCCTGAACCGTCATCGCAACTCCTCTGCGGCTTCATCCGCACCGTGTGTCGATCGAGGTTTCAACGCATAAAATAGCGGTTCACGCGTTGATGAGGTTCATGCGGCCATTCACTACACTTGCCGCGGCATCGGGGTCCGAACCAGCGGCCCCGCAAGTGAACTAGGGGAGCAATCACGCTCGTCCATAGTCTATCGAATTGGTAGTGTATGAAAGCGCTAAATGGCGCAGGTGGCAAGAGGTTTGTTGTCACATCTTTTGAAGTTATTGAAATATAATACAATTTAGAAGTGTTCCGTGGAAGTGTGGCCGGGTTTTGCATCCCGAACTGCGAATTGATCTCAAAAATGTCAGGTCGGTAGCGACCTCAGCTGCCCTCGCCCGGATATTGTTTTGCTTTCAGCAGGCCGGCCAGATGCACCGTGTTGCGCGCCAGCATGTCGACGGCTTTGGTCACGACCTTCGGCACCTTATCAAGATCGACGAAATTGGTGGAACCCATTGCCTCGCCGACCCAGTAGGCGACCGCATTCGCCGGAATGGTGAAGCCGACGTCGTTCAGCGCCTGGAAGAGCTCGGCCGACACATGATGGGCGCCGTCCTCATTGCCGACGACGGCAACGGCCGCGACCCTGCCATAGGAAACCATGCGGCCCCCTTCGTCCGTCTCCTCGAGGAAGGCGTCCATGCGCTCCAGCGCCCGCTTGCAGACACTGGATGGCTGTCCGAGCCAGATCGGCGTCGCCATCAGCAGGATATCGGCGTCCAGCACCTTGGCGCGAATATCGGGCCAGTCATCGCCGGCGCCTTCGTCGGAGGTGACGCCGGCCTTGACGTTGAAATCGGCCAGCCGGACAACCTCGGTCACGACGCCGTGTGCGGACATCGCCTTGTCGATCAATCCGATCATCCGGTCGGTTGAGGACGCGTCCTTGGTATCACTGGTCTTCAGCGTGGCGTTGAGGGCGAGAGCTTTCAGAGGCATGGGTCTCTCCGGCACCGGTCGGCAGTTGGCATTTGCCTGCTGCAACCTGTTCGCGCCCAGATTGTTCCCGCCCGGACGCGAGGAGACCTCACGTAAAAATAACCAACTGGTGAATTCTTTACTTGAACCCCCAAATGGAATCGGCAAAAGTGAAGGTGCTATCAATCCCTTCATGGATTTGCCGTCTTTTCGGGCCAGCGTCCGACCACACATCTATTGGAAAAAATACCGTGAGCAGCGATGCGTTAATACGCGCGACGAAGCCTTCGGCTTCGATGGCGCTTGCAACTGCGGCAGGCTGGGGCCGAGGCCTCTACACCTTGGTCCGCATCACCATGATGGCCTTCCGCCACCCCTGGCAATCCGGCTTTGCGATCGGTGCCACGCTTGTTGCCTCCACCTTCCAGCTGATGATCCCGCGCCTTCTCGGCCAGGCCGTCGACCACACGCAAATGGCGATGAGCGGCGGTGCGGCGGGCCAGGCGGCACAGGACGCGCTTCTAACCACGGCGCTGCTGCTGCTTGGCGCCAGCGTGCTGCGCGGCCTCTTCACCATGGTGCAGAACTATTACAGCGAAGCCGTCGGCCATCACATCGGCTACGAGTTGCGGCTGGCCTGCTACGAGAAGATCCAGCGGCTCTCCTTCAGCTTTCATGACACCGTGCATTCCGGCGACTTGATCACCGTCGGTCTGCTCGATCTCGAAGGCGTGCGCATGTATTTTTCCACCGCGCTCGTCCGGATGATCCTGCTGACGATCCTGATCGGCATCGGCGCCTATATGCTACTGTCGACCGATGTCGTCCTCGGCCTGCTGGCGCTCTCCTTCGTGCCCTTCGTCGGCTGGCGCTCGTCGGTGACGCAGCTCAGGCTGCGAGCCACCTGGCTCGACCTGCAGGAGCGGCTTTCGGTGCTGACCCGCATCATGGAGGAAAATCTCGGCGGCATCCGCGTCGTGCGCGCCTTTGCCGCCCACGAACACGAGATTTCGAAATTCGAGGCGGCGTCGAAGAGCGCGCTGGCGCTCGCGCATCAGCGCGTCGGCATCCGCGTCACCAACACCAGCGCCATGACCTTCTCCTTCTTCGCGGCGATGGGCCTGGTGCTCTGGGTCGGCGGAGGCAAGGTGATGTCGGGGGAAATCACCGTCGGCACGCTGGCCTCGTTCCTGACCTTCATGACCATCCTGCAGATGCCGGTGCGCCAGCTCGGCCTGATGGTCAACGCCTTTGCCCGCGCCTCCACCTGCGGCTCGCGCCTCTTCGCCCTGCTCGACCTCGACATCGCCATCAAGGATGCGCCAGATGCCAAGCAATTGGCGGTGACGGACGGCGTGCTGCGCTTTGAAAATGTCAGCTTCGCCTATCCGGGTTCTGAAAAGCGCACCGTGCTCGACGATGTCTCCTTCGAAGCCAGGCGCGGCCAGACGATCGGCATCGTCGGGCCTCCGGGCAGCGGCAAGTCGACGATCGCCCATCTCATTCCCCGCTTCTACGACGTCAGCGGCGGCAGGATCACGATCGACGGCCAGGACATTCGCAAGGCGACGCTGCAATCGCTGCGCCGGGCGGTTGCCGTCGTGCAGCAGGATTCCTTCCTGTTCACGACGACGATCGAAAACAACATCGCCTATGGCGATCCATGGGCGAAGGAAGGCCGCATCGAACGCGCCAGCGAAAGCGCCCAGCTGCACAATTACGTGCTCGGCCTGCCCACAGGTTACGGCACCGTCGTCGGCGAGCGCGGCGTTTCGCTGTCCGGCGGTCAGCGCCAGCGTCTTTCGATCGCCCGCGCGTTGATGCTGAAACCGGCGGTGATGGTGTTCGACGATTCGACGGCGGCGATCGACGCGGCCACCGAACAGCGCATCCGCGGCGCCATGCGCCGCTATGCGGCCGACCGCGTGACGATCATCGTCGCCCATCGCCTGAGCTCGCTGATGCATGCCAACCAGATCCTGTTCGTCGAAGACGGCCGGATCGTCGAGCGCGGAACGCATGAGGCGCTGCTTTCGCTCGGCGGGCGCTACAAGGCGCTCTACGACCTGCAAGTGCGGCCGGGCGACGAGGTCTTGAGCGCCTAGCGATGAATTCCCTTCTTCTGCCCTCGGGGAGAAGAGCGGACAAGCAATGACTATGCAGGCCACCGGACGTGATGGCCGCGGGAGGAATGGCATGGCCGAAGAACTGGAAACCGAGCGTCCCGACGTTCGCGAGGATGGACGCCGCCCGCCGCGAGCGGTGGTCGGTTCACACCGCGTCGAGGAGGAGATGTTCGGCAAGGCCTTCGATGGCAACATCGTCAAGCGCATCTGGGTTTTCGTTCACCCCTATCGCCGCCAGGTCCTGTGGTCGGTCGTCGCCGTTCTGACGTTCACGATGATGCAGCTCACCATCCCGCTGATCATCCGCTATGCCATCGACCACGGCATGTCGCCGGGCGGCGACCATTCGGCTCTGGTCTGGTCTATCGTCGCCTTCACCATCGCCATATCAATCAATTATGCGGCAAGCTATGCGCAGGAGACACTGGTCGGCGGCGTGGCCGAGGACGTGCTCTTCGATATCCGCAAGGCAATGTTTTCGCATCTCCAGCGCGTCTCGCTGTCCTTCATGGACAAGACCGAAGTGGGACGGCTGATGTCGCGCCTGCAGGGCGACGTCAACTCGATGCAGGAATTCCTCGAAACCTCGGTGCTGTCAGTCGGAGACATCGTGCTGCTCTTCGGCATCGTCTTCGTCATGCTCTATCTCGATTTCAAATTGGGGCTGCTGACGCTCTCGGTGCTGCCGGTGCTGTTCATCGTCCGGCTGTTCTGGCTGCCGCTGGCGCGCAAATCCTTCATGGCCGCGCACGAGACCAATTCGGTTGCGAATGGTGCGCTTGCAGAAGCGATCCACGGCGTGCGTGCCGTCCAGAGCATGGATAGGCAGGGCGTCAACTTCACGCTTTACGACGACAAGGCGCATGCCAACCTCAAGACGCATCTGACGGCGGCGCGCTATGCGCAGGTGATGGTGCCGATCGTCGACAGCCTGACCGGCGTGGCGATGGCGCTCGTCATCGTCGTCGGCGGCGCCCGCGTTCTCAATCAGGCGCTCGATGTCGGCGTGCTCGTCGCCTTCCTGTTCTACATCCAGCGCTTCTTCGACCCGATCCGTTCGCTGACCCTGCAATATTCGGTGATGCAGCGCGCCATGGCGTCGGGCCAGCGGCTGACCGAAGTGCTCGACGTGCCTGTCGACATCAAGGACGCGCCCGATGCCAAAGCCTTGTCGCGCGACATGGACGGATCGGTGGAATTCAAGGACGTCGTCTTCGGCTACAATCCGAAACATCCGGTGCTGAAGCACGTCAGCTTCAAGGTCAATCCCGGCGAGACGGTGGCGCTGGTCGGGCCGACGGGGTCCGGCAAATCGAGCTGCATGTCGCTGATCCATCGCTTCTACGATGTGCAACAGGGTCAGGTGCTGGTCGGCGGCGACGATGTGCGTGATCTGACACAGGATTCGCTCGGAGCTGAAATCGCCATGGTGCTACAGGAACCCTTCCTCTTTACCGGCACCGTCTTCGAAAACATCCGCTACCGCAAGCTGGAGGCGACGCGCGAACAGGTGATCGAGGCGGCGAAGGCCGTCGGCGCGCATGACTTCGTTATGCGCCTGCCCGATGGTTACGACAGCGTTCTCGGCGAGCGCGGCGGCAACCTTTCGCTCGGCCAGCGCCAGCTTTTGAGCTTTGCCCGCGCATTGGTGGCGGACGCGAAGATCCTCGTGCTCGACGAGGCGACGGCCAATATCGACAGCTATACCGAGATGCTGATCCAGAAGGCGCTGGTGAAGCTGCTCGAAAACCGCACCGGCCTTGTCATTGCCCATCGCCTAGCGACGATCCGTGAGGCGGACCGCATCATCGTGCTGCAGAACGGCGAAATCATCGAAAGCGGCGACCACCGCCAGCTGATGAAGAACGGCAAGCTCTATTCTAAGCTCTACAATCTGAACTACTCCTCCTTCGACGACATTCCCGAAGATGTGCTGGAAGAGACGACGGCAGCGGAGTCGGCGACGTGATCTCAGGCGACATGCATTAATGCCTGTCGCAAAGTTTGAACGAACAAACGCCTTGCTGCCGCATTTATTTCCTATCGGGGACGAGTGCCACTGAGGAGAATGTTATGAAGAGAATTATTAGCAGCCTGTTGATCGCAACGGCCCTTGTTGGATCGGCCATTCAGCCCGCTGCCGCGCGTGATCGCCATCACCACGATGATACGGGCCGGGCTATCGCCGGTGGCGTTGCCGCAGGCGTCGTCGGCGGTCTGATCGGTGGCGCGATCGCCAATAGCGGCCCTCGCTACGTCGATGGTCCGCGTTATGTCGAACCCGCGCCGAGATGCTGGTATGAGGACCGCGATGTCCGCAACCGCTATGACGGCGGCTATCATATCGAAACCGTGCGGGTCTGCGAGTAGCGGGCAGACCTGGCCTTCCTATGGCGGCGCGGATCTGATTATTCGTCGTCGCCGTTGATTTTCGCCATCACCGAGGCTGCATCCGCAAGCCTCGGTTTTTCTTTGCTGGGCCAATGCAGTTAGCCTGCGGTCACTCCCATAGCAGAAATTTCTGGCTGCCTCGGCCGCCTGTCATGCGGCTGTTAGAGATGACCAATAGCTGAAGGCCGATGAATGATGGTCCAGTGAACGGCGACAAGACGCCAAAGAAAGAACGCATGCGCTTCGTCAGCGCCGAGCAGGTGGCGCAACTGGCGGGCGTTTCGCGCTCCGCCGTCTCGCGTACCTTCACGCCGGGCACCAGCGTAGCGCCGGCAACGCGCGAAAAGGTGCTGCGGGCGGCAGAGGAACTTGGCTACCACGTCAACGATCTGGCGCGCGGCGTGCTTGCCAACCAGAGCCGCCTGGTCGGCATCGTCGCGACCCGGCCGGAAGTGGGTTTTCGCGCGCATCTCGCCGCAGCGCTTGCCAAATGCCTGATCAAACGCGGCAGCATCCCGATTCTCATCAATACCGGCCAGACGGAAGACGAGCTGCTCGCCGCCCAGAAGATGCTGATCGGGCACCGTGCCGAGGCGATCATCATCCTGTCCGGCTCGCCGCCGGCGAGTTTCTTCGAACTCGCGCAGCGAAATGGCCAGCCGCTCGTGGTGATCGGCCGTTCGGAACCCGATGCCGACCATGTGCGCGCCGGCAACTCCGAGGCCTCCCGCAAGGCGGCGACGGCCTTTTACGAAAGCGGCAGACGGCGGCTGGCGGTCATCGGTTCCAACACCGGAACGCCTTCCATCATCGAGCGCGAAAGCGCCTTCCTGTCGACGGCCGGATCGCTCGGTGTATCCGTCGTCGTCGGACGCGGCGGCGATTCCGACTATGACGGTGGCGTCACCGCCGCACGCGCGCTCTTCTCGCAGACAATAAAGCCAGACGCCGTTTTCTGCGCCAACGACCAGATTGCCTTCGGACTGATGGATGTCGTGCGCCTGGAAGCGCGGCTGCGCATCCCCGAAGACGTCGCCGTCATCGGCTTCGACGACGTGCCGGAATCCTCCTGGCTGAGCTATCAGCTGACCACCTTCCGCCAGGATCCGTTGACCATGGCGCAGCGCGCCGTCGAACTGATGGAGCGGCGGCTTGAAAACCCGGGCTTGCTTCCGGGCTACGAACGCGTCATTCCGGAGCTTGTCATCCGCCAGAGCTTCAGACCCTGACCCTCCCCCACGGCTTTTCGCAGGCTCCATCCTGTGGCAAGAAGGGTTGACGCGTGAACCGGGAGGAAGATCGACGCAGATGAGGGGAATCCGCCAGCTCGCCGAGCATCTCGATATTTCGATCGGAACGGTGTCCCGTGCTCTGAACGGCAAGCCCGACGTCAACGACGAAACGCGCCGGCGCGTGCTCGCCGCCGCCGAAGAGCTCGGTTACGTCGCCAATCAATCGGGCCGCAGCCTTCGCCAGGGCATGACCAACGTCATCGGGCTGATGCTCGAAGTGAGCCGCGAGACGGTCGAAAACAGCGACGACTTCTTCCTTGGCGTCACCGACGGGCTGCAGAGCGTCTTTTCCCGCCACAAGCTCGATCTCGTCATGCTGCCCTGTCCCGATGACGAGGACCCGCATGAATATCTGAAGCGCATGGTGGCGCGCCGGCTTGTCGACGCGCTGATTATCTCGGCGACACGACGCACCGATAGGCGTATCGAGCTTCTGGAAAAGGCCCGCATCCCCTTCGTGGCGCTTGGCCGCAGCGCGTCGGGCGGCAGCTACACCTGGATGGACCTCGATTTCGAGGGCGTGGCGGCGCGCGGCGTCGACCGGCTGGTCGCCAAAGGCCACCGACGGATCGCGGTGGCCGCCCCCTCCTCCGACATCAATCTTGGCTATCTCTTCCTCGACGCCTACCGCCAGGCGCTGCAACGGCACGGTATTGCCTTCGACCCGGCCCTCGTCATCCGGGTCAAGTCAAGCGAACAGGGCGGTTATCAGGCCGGCCACGAATTGTTGATGATAGAAGAGCGGCCGACGGCGATCATCCTGATCCACGAGCTGATGGCGATCGGGCTTTACCGCCGGCTTGCCGAGGCCGGCATCGTGCCAGGCCGCGACCTCGCCGTTGTCGGTTTCCGCGAGGAGCCGCGCACGCATTTCCTGCAGCCAACGCTGACCTCCTTCCGCATGTCGCTGCGCGATCTCGGCGCGCAGCTCGGCGAAACCCTGCTCGCCACCATGCCGGCCTATGCCGATCATTATCCGCAGGGCGCCCGCAACAGGATCTGGCCGTTGGAACTCGTTCCCGGCGAAAGCGACGCTTTCACGCTCAATCAAAGAAATAGAGCATGATATCGTCGCAAAACCGTCAAGCATGATCAGCACCGGCACCACTTACCACATGCCAATGATGTACCGTATCCTGCTACCTACGCCGGACACTTAGCCATCATCCCAGCTGCGGCTTGCTGCAAAGGCGACTTTGGCTTCGGCGCTCGCGGTGCCGCTGGCCGCAAGGCCGTCGCGTTGCCTTTTCGGCAATCAAAGCATCGAAAATCGGCGCTTTTTCGCAACGCTGTCCTTTGCCATATTCGTCTCAAGTGAAGAGTGAGGTATTGCCGGATGGCCTATGTCATTACCGATCCCTGTATCGACGTTAAGGATGGCGATTGCACGGTCGCCTGTCCCGTGGACTGCATCTACGAAGGCGGACGGATGTTCTACATACACCCAGGCGAGTGTATCAATTGCGGCCTTTGCCTGTCGGTCTGTCCGGTCGATGCCATTTCATGGGACGAGGAAATTCCACAAAGCCGAGTTCAGTTCAAAGCCGTCAATCAGGACTTCTTCGGCCCCGACGTCACCGACTGGGGCTCGCCCGGCGGATGGGACAAAAACCATACGACCAATCGCGATCACCCACTCGTCGCCGCCTATGAAAGAGCCTGATCAAGACAGGTCTCTCGATCGAGAACGGAAATCGATATGACAGCAGTAAAGATCGGTGGCATCGTCGCGGCCGTACCTACCCCCTTCACCGAAAACAGAACCGTCGATACGGATGCTTTCCTTGAACACGGCCGCTGGTGCCTGGCGGAAGGATGCGATCTTCTCAATGTGCTGGGAACGACGGGCGAGGCTAACGCGCTCTCCTTCGTGCAAAGAAGCGCGCTCATGGCCGTCGCCGCAAAGGGCCTCGATGGCGGCAGGATGATGGTCGGCACCGGAACGCCCGATCTTGAAACGACGATCGCCTTGACACGGCAGGCTTACGAGCTGGGTTATGCCGCCGCGCTCGTCCTGCCGCCTTACTACTACAAGCCGGTCCAGGATGAGGGGCTTTTTGCCTGGTTCGCCGAAGTCATTCGAGAGACAGCCGAAACGCCTATCAGCCTGTACCTCTACAACTTCCCGCAGTTGACAGGCATCGAGTTCTCACTTGCCCTGGCAGCAAAACTCATCCAAGTGTTTCCCGAGCGCATCCGCGGCGCAAAGGATAGTTCAGGCAATCTGGACTATGCCCGTAAGCTCGCACGAATTCCCGGCTTTGCCGTCTTCCCGAGCAACGAGGCAGTTCTTGCCGAGGCGGAAAAGCATAATTTCGCCGGCTGTATTTCGGCAACGGTCAATATCGACCCGCAATCCTCGGCACGGCTTTGGAAGAACCAGAGCGATCAGGCGACCCTCGATAGGGTCAGAAACCTCAGGCAGGCGATCGCCGCTCACCCGCTCATTCCGGCGGTCAAATGTCTCGTCGGCAAGCGGACGGGGCATGCGGTATGGGGCAATGTATTGCCACCGAACCTGAAAATCGCTGAAGCGGCAAGCCTGGACGCGCTGGACACGATCGCCGCCGAGTTGACGAGCGCAGGCTAGATACCCGACCTTCTCACCACCGCGAGTAGTAGCTGCGGATTGCAGCCGACAGACTTGCGGCAAGCTGCCGTTCGCGCCGGAGGCGGGGCAAATCGGCCCTTGCCTGCTCGCGCAGTTCCCGCCGCGCTCCATCAAAATCGACGGTGGTCAAGCGACCGCCCCTCATGATCTCGCGCCCGCCGACGAATAGCCCCTTGGCCTGGTCTGATGTCATGCGGGTCAACAGCATCTCGGCCTCATCGATATCGTCAAACAGGCTATCAGCCGTCAGGGCATCATAATCGATCACCACGAAATCCTGGCCGGCTGGTGCGTTGAGCACCTTGGCGCCAATGTGAATGGCGGCATCGAAAATCTGGTCGACGGTGAACCGGCGATTGAGCTCGCGTCCGCCATGCAGGAGGTGGATAAGTCGCATTTCGCGCCAGAGATCCTGATCGTCGTCGAAGCCTGACCCGTCGAGGCCAATGGCAAGAGCCGGCCCTTTCTCTGCCACGAGCGAAATCGGCGCAATGCCGGAGCGCAGACGCAGATTGGCCGAGGGATTGCTGACGAGCTGCACACCCCTTTCCGCCAGAAGCTCGCATTCCGCCGGCTGCAATTGCACGCCATGGGCAACCGCCAGCCGCGACGATAGGAAACCGATTTCATCGAGGAAGCGGACGACACCTTGCGGGAAGCGGCGATCCAGCCATTGCCGCTGCCGGGGGCTTTCCAGAAGATGCATGTGGATGCGCCGGCCGTTGACTGCAGATGCTTCGGCGATCGCCTCCAGCATGGCGTTGGAACACCATTGTGGACCGACCGGCCCGTATTGAACATCGACCATCGGATTCGAATTTACGGCCGCCACCGCGTCGACGGCGGCGATCTGTTCCGCGACCGGCGCATAGGCCGGGATGCTCGGCGACAGAGCCTGCCAGTCGTCCTCGCTCAGCAATGGCTTCAATTTCTCCGGCCCGCCGCCATAGGCCCAAGGGTCGAAATCGAGCAGCGGGCAGGACAATCCCAGGCGAATGCCGACATCCCCCGCGGCGCGGATGACGGCGGCAGCTTCATCGCCGAGCCGATTGATATTCAGCGAGTTGTGGCAATGCATCGTCGCGCCCACACCGGTTTGCGCCAGGCGCGCGAACGCCACAAACGCTTCCAGATAGGCATCGGTTCGCGGTCGCAGGCGCATGCCCGGTATCCAGACCTCGAGAGCATCGTCGACGGCGCCGAAATCGAGCGTGCGGATACCATATCCGTGGTCATGGGCGTTGACGGGCGACGGCATCACCAGATCGCCCGGGCCGAGCGCGGCGAGCACGCTTTGAGCGACCGGAAACCCTGCGGCGCCATCAAAACGCTCCGCAGGCTGATGGCCGGGGCGAAGCAGCAACCGGGCTGATGGGGTCATCTTCTCTACCTCTGGATCACAGTCTGGATTTTGTCGCTGAACTTCTTCAGCTCGACGCTCATCGACTCGATGACCACCTCGGTTGCGTGGGTAAGCTGGCGATGACGCGGCACGACGATGCCGACCTGCAGATCGTGCAATCGCGAAGCGGCAATCGGCAAAGCGACGACTTCTCCGGCCTCAAGCTCTTCCAGAAGGCCAAGCGGCGTGAAGAAGGCGACCCCCTCACCAGACAGGATCAGCGGCTTCAGCATCATCTGATTGTTGGTCGCCACCACCGTACGGCCGACACGGTTGAGCGCACCGAGCTCGACGGCGATCATTGAGCTCATGACCTCATTGTCGAGCTGCAGCAGCAGCTTGAACTGCGCGCATTCCTGCAGCGTGACGGATTTCTGCCGCGCCAGTGGATGATTACGCGATACCATCGCCATCAGCGGCATCGGAACGCCATAGACCAGCTTGATGTCATGCGGCCGGGCAAGATCGAAGGTGACGCCGATATCGGCGTCACCTTCGGCTAGGAAATGGAAAATGCTGGTGTAATTGTCATAGCGGATGCGAAAATCGACCGCCGGATGCCGCCGGTGGAAGCCCATGACGAATTCCGGCAGGAACTGGATGGCGAGACTATCGAGGGAGGCGATATGGACCCGGCCGGCGCATTTGCCCTGGAGGTCGCCGAGATCGGATTTCATGATCTCGTATTTCAGCAGCGTGTCCTTGGCATGCTTCAGCACGATCTCGCCAGCCGCCGTCAATCGCAGGCCGTCGGAGAAACGTTCAAACAGCGGTGCTCCAAGCTCGTCCTCCAGCTTCTTGATCTGCCGGCTGACGGCCGAGGTCGCCACATGCAGTTCGTCCGATGCCTTGCGGATCGACCCTGAACGCGCGACTTCAGCGAAATATTTCAAGATACTGGCGTGCATGAGGGCCCCTCGATATGCCGGAAGCTATACCATGCTCATCGTCCCCGCCAAACGGGCGCCCGTTTCTGCTGGAAGGCGGCAACGCCCTCCAGCGCATCCTCGCTTTGCAGCGCCTTGATAAGCGCCGGCGTCCGCAAGGCCTGCGCCTCCGCGGGGCTCAGATGGCCGGTCCGGTTCACCGTCTGCTTGATCGCGCGCAGCGACAGCGGCGCGCAGGCAACGATATCGGCAACCCAGCGATCGACTGCCGCATCCAGCTCAGCCGCAGGAACCACCTCGTTGACAACCCCGAACCCCGCCATCTCGGCGGCGCTGAACTGCCGGCCGGTCAGCATGACGGCCATCGCCCGGTTGAAGGCGATCTTTCGTTGCAAAAGCACCATGCCGCCATCCAGCGGCATGCGCCCGACGCGGGCTTCGGGCAGGCCGAAGCGCGCCGTTTCCGCGGCAATGACGATGTCGCAACCGAGCACCATCTCGAAGCCGCCACCGAGTGCAAAGCCATTGACGCGGGCGACGACGGGCACATCGAGAGACCGGCGAAACGCCAGCCCGCCGAAGCCGTTGACCCGGCTCGCCGCCCAATAATCGAGGCTGGAGCTACCGCTCCCGCCCTTCAGATCGGCGCCGGCGCAAAAGGCTCTTTCCCCGGCTCCGGTCAGGACAACGCAGCTGATGTCGTCCCGCGCTTCGATCTCGCGCCAGATCGTCTCCAGCTCCTGCTCCGTCGCGGCATCCACCGCATTCATGCGGTCGGGACGGTTCAGGGTGACGCGGGCGACACGATCTCCGACGGAAAACCCGACACTCATGCCGCATTTCCTTGCAACCTGCCGAGAGAGCCGAGGATCTCGTCATTGTGCTGGCCGAGTTGCGGTGGCGAAATGCGCACCGCGACCTCAGCCGCCGACATGTCGATCGGTGAGCCGATGAGGCGGATCGGGCCGGCTGCCGTCTCGCCGGCCTCCAGTATCATCTTATTGATGATCGTCTGCTCGTCCTTCAGCGCTTCCGGCAGGGAGCGGACAGGCGCGCAGAGGATGTCGACATCCTCCAGGCGCTGCAGCCAATGCGCCATGGTGTTTTTCGCGAAATTGTCGCGGAAGATCGTTTGCAGCTCCGGCCGCCGCGCCATCTGCGCGTCGAAATCCTTGTAATGCGGGTACTGCGACAGATCCTCGATCTCAAGCGCGTTGCAGATATCCTGAAGCGGGTTCTGCTTGAACGCGCCGACCATGACGATAGCACCGTCAGTGGTCTCGAACACGCCGGTCAGCGGGAAGGCGCCCCAGTTGAGGTCTCTGTCTCGCATCAGATGCGTCGTCCCCTCCTGCATCTGCATGGCGAGCATGGAATTATACAGGCTGACGGCGACTTGCTGGCCTTCGCCGGTCTTGTCGCGCTGCAGGAGCGCCAGGAGAATGCCCTGAACTAGGTGCATACCGGCGGAATAGTCCGCAAGCGGCGTGGCATAAATCGAAGTCGGGTGGCTGCTGTCCGACTTGCGGCGCATGACGCCCGATACCGCCTGCGCCAGCACGTCCTGTCCACCCTTGTGCTGGTAAGGGCCGGTCAGGCCGAAGCCCGTGCCGACAGCATAAATCAGCTTCTTGTTGATCTTCTTCAGGTCCTCGAAGCCGAAGCCCATGCGCTCCATGACGCCAGGACGGAAGTTGTTGACGACGACATCGGCCGTCTCGAGCAATGTGAGCACGGTTTCGCGCGCCTCGGGCTGCTTCAGGTCGAGTGCAAGGCTCTTCTTGTTGCGGTTCAACGAGCAGAAGACCGGGTTGTTCAGGCCATCCGGATCGGAGCCGAGCGACCAACGGGAGAGATCGCCGATACGGACCTTTTCGATCTTGATGACTTCGGCGCCATAATCGGCCAGCACCTGGGTGCAGGAGGGGCCGAGCATGACTTGCGTGAAATCGATGACGCGAATGCCGTCGAGGGGGAGAATGGTCATTCCGCGGCCTCCAGATAGGTAGCGTTTTCGGATGGAGCGTCGCCGGGATCGGCCCCCTGCGCCCGCATCTGCTTCTGAATTGCCTTGATGTCGGCCTTGCGCACGGTCGTACCGGCATTGAGCGCAACGACGGCTGCAACACCCGCAGCTTCGCCCATGGCCATGCAGGGCGGAATTTCGCGGCTGGATTTCTGCGCTTGCGGCGTTGCCGAATAATGGCGGCCAGCGACGATCAACTGGTCGATCTCCTTCGGCAGCATTGCCCGATACGGCGTGTAATAATCACGGCCACGGCAGACCGTATCGGCGAAATGTCTCCTGGTCATCACATCGTCTTTGGTTACGACATAGTCGCCTTCCAGGAGCCGGGTCTGGCGGACGCCGGTCTGCGGGGCGAAATCGACGACATAGGCATTTTCAAAGCCCGGCATTTTTTCACGCGCGAAATCCAGCAAACGGGCGATGCGAGCGCGGCCTTCCAGCTCCGCCTGGGTCAGATCCTCCACCTTGAGGCCACTCAGTTTCGGCATATGCGGGCAGTTGAGCCAGACAACGCCAGGCAGCGGCGTCTTCAACCACCAGAAGGACCAGCACCCGCCGATCAGGCGCTTGGCCTCATGATCGAGCAACTTGAAGGCCTCCGGATCCTCACGCTCGAACCGCTCGGCTGCATCGGTATCGACGCCGCCCCAGCGGGAAACCGTCGTCAGGATAAAGTTGGATTCGACATGCGAAGCGCCGGCGCTGGCGGCAACATCGAGATCACCCGTCGTATCGATGACGACATCACCAAGGATTGCCTCCATGCCCGCCTTGGTCTGGCAGATCACGCCCCTGATCGTCTTGCCTTCAACGATCGCGGAGGAGAACCAGCTATGGGTTCTGAGCTTGACGCCAGCAAGAGCCAGAATGTCGTAGGAGGCACGCTTGAAGGCGTCGGGGTCGAAGGCTGCGGAAAAGCAGATCGGATGCGGCATGGACGGCGTGTGAAAGTCGAACAGTCCCCAGCGCGCCCAGCGCTGCCAGGCTTCCGGCGTATCGCGGAATTCGATCAGACGGTCGCGGTCCGTCGGCGTGACGCACAGACCCCAGAGCTTCATGCGCTCGATCATTTCCATGCAGATGCCGCGCACGGTGATTTCGAGCTCGTTGATCATATCGTCGAGCACCAGCACCATGCCGCCGGCGGCGAGGCCGCCGACATAAGGATAGCGCTCCAACAAGGTCACGCTCGCGCCGTTGCGGGCCGCCGACACTGCCGCCGAGATCCCGGCTGGGCCGCCACCGACCACGACGACGTCGGAGCGATCGACCACTTTGATGTCGCGCGCAGGCTGATGGATTGTCTCAATCATTGTCGTTTTCTCCTGGTTGCGCGTGCTCAATGCGATCCGGCCGGCTTCCAGCGCACGACCTTTGCCTCGACGACCGAGACCAGGGCGAAGAGGGCCACCGCCAGAAGGGCCGCAATCACAACGGTTGCGTAGAGAAGTGGCGAGCGGAAATTATAGGTGGCCTCGATGATCAGGGCGCCGAGACCGAAACTCGAACCGATCCATTCTGCGACGATCGCCCCCATGACGCTGCTGGTTGCGGCGATCTTCAAGGCGGCGAACAGGAAAGGCAGCGAGCTCGGAAACCGCACTTTCCAGAGGATCTCCGAATTGGTGGCGGACAGAACCCGCATCAGGTCGAGCATGGCGGGACTTGCCGCCCGCAACCCCTGGACCATGTTGACCAACGTCGGAAAGAAGCAGATCAGACCGGCAATGATGATCTTTGGCGCCAGTCCGTTGCCGAAAATCAACACGAGGATCGGCGCAAGCGCGATGATCGGGATCGCCTTGATGAAGACGGCGATCGGGTAAAATGCCTTTTCCGCCGTCGTGCTATGCACGAACCAGACCGCCAGCAGGATGGCGACGAGGTTACCGAACAGGAAGCCGAGGGCGGCTTCGAGCAGCGTCGGCAGGAAATTCCGCCACAGCGTTGCGGCATTGTCGCGAAAGGCGAGCACGACGTCGGCCGGGCTCGGCGCCATGAAGGTCGGGATCTTGAAGATCCAGATCACCACTTGCCAGAGCACGACGAGGCCGAGTCCAGCCAGGATCGCCGGCAGATTTCTCGACAGGGTGCCAACGGTGGCGTCGAGGATCGCAACCTTGCGCGGCGTGGATGCGGGCGCGGAACGCGCTCCGGGAGAGACCACGTTGCTCATAGGCATTCCTCCAGCAGAGCGCGCAGATGCGCCGTCACCTGAATGAATTCCACCGTGTCTCTCATGGCGAGCGAACGCGGATAGGGAAGGTCGACCTTCATGAACTCCTTCACACGGCCCGGATGCGCCTGAAGCATCAGCACATGCTGGCCAAGGAAGGCCGCTTCGGGGATGGAGTGAGTGACAAACAGGATCGTCGTGCCCGTCTCCTGCCAGAGCCGCAGCAATTCCTCGTTCAGCTTGTCGCGGGTGATCTCGTCGAGTGCGCCGAAGGGCTCGTCCATCAGCAGGATGCGCGGGCGTGTGACCAACGCCCGGGCGATGGCGACCCGCTGGCGCATACCGCCGGAAAGCTCATGCGGCAGGGCGTTCTCACGTCCCTTGAGACCGACCATCGCCAACAGTTCCGCCGGATCGGCAAAAGAGCCGGCAGCGTGTTTGCCGACTTCGATCGGCAGGCTGACATTGTCGATGACGCTACGCCAAGGCAACAAAGTGGCGTCCTGGAACACGAACGCGAAATCGCGTCCTTCTCGTGCCTCGCGTGGCGAGCGTCCGAGCACCGAGATCGAACCGCCGCTGATATGCACGAGATCGGCGATACAGCGCAGCAGGGTCGATTTTCCGCAACCTGAAGGGCCGAGCATCGTCACGAACGCTCCCTCGGGAATATTCACCGACACGTTGGAAAGAGCGGTGATCTCGTTGTCCTTATCGCCAAAGCGGATGTCCAGATTGGCGATGGAGACGGCGAGCGGCGATCCGGCTGGCAGCGGATCTGGCCGTTTGACTGTGGCGGCGGCAGTCATGGCCGTTCACCCGACCTGCTTGCGAATATCGGCCGTCGCATCGAGAATCGCAAAGCTCGCGACGTCATCGACGGTCGGAACCGTCCCGGTGAACTGCTTGAGGTCACCATAGGCCTTGATCTGGGCTGCCCAGTTTTCCCTGTTCATCGCACCCCAGCCGAATTGCTTGGTGGTGTCGCCGAAGGAGAATTTCGCAATCGGACCGACGGCTTTGAGTTCGCTCGCCTTATCGAGATTGGGATAGGTCTCGACCAGCATGTCGACCGCCTCTTCTGGATGGTCGCGGACATAGCCCCAGCCCTTTGCGGCTGCCGTGGTGAAGCGCACCAGCACGTCGGCATGTTTGTCGAGCTGTTCGTCGGTGGTGTAGTAGACATTGGCATAGAGCTGCAGCCCAGCATCCCAGAGCATCATGTCGACGCGGTCGTCACCCAGGACCGAAAGGGCATTGGTGTTGGTGATCCAGCCGGTGACGGCGTCCGCCTGACCGGTCAAAAGCTGGTTCATGTCCGACCCCATATTGACCATCGTCACCTGATCCTCGGCGATGCCGTTCTTGGCGAGCAAGGCGCGAAGCAGGATAAAAGCCGTCGGCTGGGTGGCGATCGTCTTGCCGACCATGTCCTTCGGCTCGCGGATCGGCGCTTTCTTCAGCGAAAAATAGGTGAAGGGATGTTTCTGATAGCCGGCCAGGAAGGCTTTGACGGGGATGCCGGCGGAGCGCGCCAGCATCACCGACGGGCTGGAAGAGATTTGGCCAAGCGTCGATTGCCCCGCCGCGACACCGGCGACGCCATCGACATTCGGGCCGCCGGGAACGATCTCCAGCTCGACGCCCTGCTCCTTGAAGAAACCCTTCTTCTGCGCAACGACTTCACCGATCACGCCGTTCGAGGCCAGCCAGCCCAGCTGCATTTTCACCTGGGCGACGTCTTGGGCAAGGCCCGCACGCACGCCGATCAGGGTCTGTGCCGCGACTAAACCGCCCACCGTGGCGACATTGGATATGAAGCGACGGCGGTTCATCATGAAATGAGACATAATAGTTCCCCTATTTGTTCCCCCGGTCCGACTTTTATCGTCGTGTACCGAAGCTCATTTGCCGAGTGCCCGGGGAGGATGGGGAATTTTGGCGTTCTAATAAAGAACAATTATTCGCTAATTGAATTGCCAAAAAGGCAACGCCATCGGATAGAACCTGCGGGGACACTGTTCATCCAAGCTGAGAACGCTGTTCGGATTGGAGGTATCAGACGTCACGGCTGTACCGGGTTGTGCTAATGAATCCCATAATTGAACGACAAGCTATTGATGTTGCATCAAAACATTTGTTTCGCGGCGGCGATGCGCAACCACAGGATCAAATGTTGGTGGACTGCTTTGGGCTTTCCAGGACGAAATCATAGAATAGTTCACTGACGAATCCGGGCAACTGAGCGAGAAGCCTAAACCCGGCTCGGAGCCGCCGAATGCTCCCTTTGCGACAGCTGACGCGTGACGACGAAGACCAGCAGGGCTCCGGCAGCAAGGCAGGCGGCCAGGAAGAACATCGGCGCGATCGTGCTGCCGCTCGCTTCCTTGATCCAGGGCACGACGTTCTGGGCGACGAAGCCGCCGAGATTTCCGACGGAATTAATGGCGGCGAGGCCCGCCGCAGCCCCCGCGCCTTTCAGGAAACGAGAGGGCAGGCTCCAGAACACCGGCTGGGGCGCGAAGATCCCGGCAGCGGCGACGCAGAGGAAGGCGAATTGCAAAGTGTGGTTCGGGATCAGCGCCGAGAGCAGCAGGCAGGCGGCGCCGATGAAAGCCGGAATGACGATATAGGGCGTCTTCGATTGCGCCTTGTCGGCCATGGCGGGAACGACATAGAGCGCGATCGCGACCAGCACCCAGGGAATGATGTTGAGGAAACCGTTCACGGTGTTGCTGACGCCGAAGGCCTTTACGATGGTCGGCAGCCAATAGCTGAGGCCATAGGCCGAAAGCGGAAAGGCGATATAGCAGAGCGCCATCAGCAGGACACGCGGGTCGATGAGCGCCTTGAAGCCGTTTCCGGCATGCTCGCCCATGCCGGCATTTTCGGAAGTGAGCCTCCGTTCCAGCCACTGCTTCTCCTCGCCGCTCAGGAAGCTTGCATTTTCAGGCCGGCCGGGGAGATAGAAGAAGGTGACGATGCCGGCGATCACAGCCGGAACGCCCGTCGCCAGGAAGACCCACTCCCAGCCGGCAAAGCCGTAGAGACCGTCGAGGTCGAGCAGCACACCGCCGAGCGGCGCACCGACCGCATTAGCGATGGCGCTGAAGATCATGAACAGCCCGACCATCCTGCCGCGATAGGTCGACGGAAACCATAGCGTCAGCAGATAGAGCACGCCGGGAAAGAAGCCGGCTTCGCAGACACCGAGCAGAAAGCGCAGGATATAGAACATCGTCGCGTTCTGCGTGAAGGCGAGCGCGATGGTGACGATACCCCAGGAGACCAGGATGCGCGCGAACCAGACACGGGCGCCGAGCCTGTCGAGGAAGAGATTGCTCGGCACCTCGAAGAGAAAATAGCCGATGAAGAAGAGCGATGCGCCGAGACCATAGGCATATTCGCTCATTCCAAGGGCATCGACCATCTGCAGCTTGGCGAAACTGACGTTCTGCCGATCGATATAGGCGATGAGATAAAGGATGCCGAGAAACGGCATCAGCTTCCAGGTGATTTTCGAGATCAGCCGCTTCTCGTCGACCATAAGTATTCTCCGGTATGACCATGCTTGGGATCGGGTAGATAGCGCGGCCAGCCGATATTCAATCGGGCGCGGCATTTTCTCGCAGCCGCAACCCTGATGATGTGACCGTACCCGAAGCCGGGTACGGTCTTTAATCATTCAGCGGCGGCGACGGCGGCGCGGCGGCCGATCGTTGCCTGCGTCAGCACGAAGGCCAAGAAGGCGCAAAGTGCGATGCCAGCGGCCATCGGAACGGCCGTGCCGTCGAAGAAGACGCTCGATATGACCATGGCGACGGCGGCGATCACGAAATGCAGCGTGCCCATCAGCGACGAGGCGGTGCCGGCAATCTCGCCGTGATCCTCGAGCGCGAGCACCGCGCTCGTCGGGATGACGAGGCCGAGGAAGCCGTAGCCGATGAACAGGAAAGTCGCCAGGACAGGCAGCTGGTTGAAGCCGGCGGCCATCACCACCGCCATGACGACCATGGCAAGGGCAAAAGCGCTGACCGCAATCCGCATGACGCGCACAAGGCCGAAACGCTCGCCGAGCCAGCCCGTCGCCTGCGATACCGCGAAGAAGGACACGGCATTGATCGAGAAGGCGAAACTGTATTGCGTCGGCGTCAGCCCGTAATGCTGGATCAGCACGAAGGGCGAGTTGGCGAGATAGACCAGGAAGCTCGAAATGCCGAGGCCGCCGATGAAGGTCAGCGTCAGAAAGTTGCGGTCGGCAAGCAGCAGGCGGTAGGCCGCCATCGCGCTATTCAGACCGCTGCCGCTACGTTCGGCCGGTGAACGGGTTTCGTCAAGCTGGGTGGCGAGCAGGACGAGGCCGATGAAGGCTGCGATCGTCACGGCCCAGAATACGCCGCGCCAGCCGTAGAACTCGATGACGGCGCTGCCCGTCAGCGGCGCCAGGATCGGCGAGATCGAAAAGACCAGCATCAACAGCGACATCAGGCGAGCGGCCTGCACACCGGTATGCATGTCGCGAACGATGGCGCGCGGAATGACCATGCCGGCGGCACCGCCGATACCCTGAACGAAACGGAAGGCGATCAGGGTTTCGATATTGGTCGCCAGCGCGCAGCCGATCGAGGCGACGGAAAAGAGGCCGATGCCGAGATAGAGCGGCAGCTTGCGGCCCCACATATCCGACAGCGGACCATAAACCAGCTGGGCGAGCGCAAAGGAGATGAAAAAGGCGAGAAGGGTGAGCTGGGTGACGTTGTTATCGGCATGCAGGTCCTGGCCGATGGACGGCAGCGCAGGCAGATACATGTCGATGGCAAAGGGCCCGATGGCCGACAGAAGGCCGAGAATGAGGGCAATGCGAAAGAAGGGAGCCGTCATAATGGTGATCTTTCATAAAAGCGCAGCGGAAATACCGGATCGTCGCTCCGCGGCATTGCTCTGAGAGCGCCGTGCGTCCTTTCGGACGCAAAAGGACGCTCCAACACTTTAAATCTACGCATCGTGCTTTCCGAAAATCGGTTCCGATTCTCGGGCCGATGCGCGGTTTCAATGATGATCGTTCGCGCGAAGACGAAGTTGGGAGCTCATATCTCAGCGGCGAACCAGGAGTGTCAACAAATTTGGACACTGATGTAAAAATAGACGCCATTGTCTAAAACGTCAAGACGTCTTATCTTCGCTCTCATGAAAGATCGCATGACACCGGCAGTCCGGATGACGGGGCATACGCAGCGTGGACAATGCGCCAAGCGCATGTCGATCCTTGATGCCGCGGCCGACGTATTCTGCCGCCAGGGTTTTGCCGGCGCCAGCATCGACGAGATCGCCGCCGTCGCCTGTGTCTCGCGCCAGACGATCTACAATCACTATCGCGAGAAGGAAACGCTGTTCGTCGCCGTCGTCGAAGACGTCATGAACCGCGCCAATGCCATGCTCTTCTCCGTGCTGTCCACCTTTCCGGCTAACGCCGACAATCTGGAGGACGAACTGACGGCGTTTGCCGTGCGCCTCAACAAGAACTGCATCTGCAACCACGACGGAAAATTCCTGCGCAAGCTGGTGCAGACCGAGGGCGAGCGATATCCGCACCTCTTCGAAAGCTGGCGCCAGCAGGGGCCGGGCAAGCTGACCACGGCACTTTCCGCACTTTTCGCCAGGCTTGCTCACAACGGCACGCTCGTCATCGACGATTTCGACGTCGCCGCGAGACAGTTCGTGGCGCTCGGCAATGCCGATCTGCAGATGATGATCCTTCTCGGCGGCACGCCCACCGACGAAGAACTGGAAAAGGCGGCGCGCAACGCCGTCCACACCTTTCTCAAGGCCTATGGCAGGCCGGACGCAGAAAAGGCTGGCCATCCGCGGCAGCTCGCAGCCATATCCGGCTGATCAGGCCCTTACGATCAGGCAGTCCGATCAGGCAAAGACCGTCATTTGTGAGGGTACGACCGCGAACATGCCGACACGGCGCGCGGCAAGATATTTCACCAGCTGTTCGACAACCGAAGGCATGACCGGCTTCTGAACCACACCGACCGCGCCCTTCACGCCGTCAGCCACCACTTCGGGATTGCCGGTCATGAAGACGACGGCAATGCCATGCTCCTGCGCCAGCCGCCGGCCGATCTCAGGCCCGGTCGGTCCGTCGGCGAGATTGACGTCGACAAAAGCAATGTCGGCAAGCGGCGCCAGCCGCAGCGCCTGTTCGCGATCATTCGCAAGGCCGGCAACCTGCATGCCCATGCCTTCCACCGTCGCCTCGAGATCGAGCGCGATCAGGAATTCATCTTCGACGATCAACACTCTCTGTTTCATGAGATCATCTCGTTGCCAGCGCCGCACGACATTGGTGGCCATGATACGTCCCCTTGGTTACGCATAACTCGAAAGAGGTATCCGCTCCGGCAGTCTATCCGACGCGAAACTCATGGCAGTAACGGGCAAGTCGACGATATGTTCCGCGGTGGAACGCCGAATTTTATATTTAAGATATTGTTAACGTTGATAAATCCTTAATTGCATAAAGCTGATACGAAAAAAGGCGACACCATCGCCGTCCCGCTAAAACCAGCACCGACAGGGTTAATCAGCCCTTGACCTTCATCACCAGGACCGGTTTGCCGCGGTAGTCGGCGGGAAACAGCGACTTCAGGTTCTCGATTTTCGGCAGGTCGTTGTAGACGATATAGGGATAGGTCGGATTGAGCGTCAGGAAATCCTGGTGATAGGCTTCGGCCGGATAGAAGCCCGTGGTTTCAGACACTTTGGTGACGATCGGCTGCGGGAAGACATGCGTGTTGTCGAGCTGGCTGATATAATTCTCGGCGACCTTGCGCTGCTCTGGATCGGTAACGAACAGCGCCGAACGGTACTGCGTTCCCCGATCCGGACCCTGAAAATTCAGCTGGGTCGGGTTGTGCGCCACCGAGAAGAAGATCTGCAGCAACTTGCCGTAGGTGACCTGTTTCGGGTCGAATTTCACCTGGACGGCTTCGGCATGGCCCGTCGAGCCGGTGCTGACGGTTTCGTATTGCGCCGTTTTAGCGTCGCCGCCCGCATAACCGGAGACGGCGCTCTCGACACCCTTCACATGCTGGAAGACGCCCTGGACACCCCAGAAACAGCCGCCGGCGAAAATGGCAGTCTCAGTGCCTGAGCCGGCCGCCTCGTCGACGGCTGGTGGCGGGATGACGACGGCGTCCTCGGCCGCGCCTGCGCCACTCGCACCGAGCGAGAAAACAACGGCGGCAAAGAGCGCGGCAAGGCTCCTGCGGTGGAACGACGTGGACATCACGTTACCTCCTGTGATCGCCCAAATCCTTGCTCATCCTTGCAAAACTCGCAAATCACAAGCCGGTCACTCACGCCGATGTGACCGCCAGACGAAAGCGCCTGTGTGAAGATGAAACAGCGTTCAACTTGAGTTGACAATCTCGTGAGGAGTGAGGACAGTGCCCGCCGGTCAGAGCCAGCATTCCGGGGGGAACCTATGTCCGTGCGCTCGTTCTTTGCTTTCGCCACAATCGCATTTTCCATGATCGCCGTCAGTTTTCCCGCAGCCGCTGCGGATACCAAGCGCGACATCCAGACGATCAAGGACGCCGATTTCTTCGGCTTTGATCTTCGCACCGAACAGAACGTCTCGCTCGATCAGTGCAAGACCTCCTGCATCGGCGACAGGAGCTGCAAGGCCTTCACCTACAATCCCAAGGTGAAATGGTGCTTCCTCAAATCCGATTTCAAGACGATGAACGCCTTCCCCGGCGCTATCGCCGGCAAGATCGTCGAAACGGCCGGCCAGCAGGAGCGGGATATAGGTGCTGCGCCGCGCCTGACCTTCCTGAGCAACGATCTCATCCAGCAGGCCCATGACTTCAAGGACAACCTCGCGCTCGCCGACGACCAGCAGGGCCAGGGCGTCGACAGCCTGACGGCCAATGCCCGCCTCGACCTTACCGCCAACAACCTCGCCGACGCGCTGAAGTCCTTCCATGGCGCGCTGTCGATCACACCTGACGACGCCGATCTCTGGCTTGAAACCGCCCGCGCCGCCGCATCGCTCGGCAGCGCCGAGAGCAACACGAGCGGCCAGGCCGTGCTCGACGCGCTGAACGGCTACGAGCTGACTCGCACCAAGCCCAAGCGCGCCGAGGCGCTCGCCGTCCTCGCCGACGCCCTGGACCGAAACGCCAATTACCGTCCGGCGCTCGACGCCTACAAGGCGAGCCTGGCGCTGGTTGCCTCCGAAGATGTGCAGACCGCCTACCTGCAGCTGAAATCGACGCAGGGCTTCCGCATCACCGAACACACGGTCGATGCCGACAGCGCCACGCCGCGGGCCTGCGTCACCTTCTCGGAAGCGCTCGTCAAGACCACCGACTACACGCCCTTCGTGACGCTGAACGGCGAAGCGCCGAAGGCGCTGGAAACCAAGAACAAGCAGATCTGCGTCGAGGGGCTGACGCATGGCCAGACCTACAAGATCGGCTTCCGTACCGGCCTGCCATCCGCCGTCGACGAGGTGCTGGAAGCACCTGTCAGCATCGACGTCTATATCAAGGACCGCAGCCAGATGGTGCGCTTCACCGGCGACAGCTTCGTGCTGCCGTCGACGGCGCGCCGCGGCATTCCGATCGTTTCGGTCAACATGACCTCGGCAAACCTCAAACTCTACCGCCTCGGCGATCGCGCCATCGCGCCGCTGCTGACCAATTCGCAATTCCTGTCCCAGCTCGACGGCTACAGCGCCCAGAACATTCAGGACCAGAGCGGCGAACTCGTCTGGCAGGGCTCGATCGACATCGCCAACGAACTCAACAAGGACATCGTCACCAGTTTTCCGGTCAACGAGGCGCTGCCCGAGCGCAAGCCCGGCATTTACGTGATGACCGCAACGGCGGCGAACGGCCCCGCGCAGGAGTGGAATTCGCAGGCGACGCAATGGTTCCTGGTCTCCGATATCGGCGTCACCACCTATGCCGGCACGGACGGGCTCAACGTCTTCACCCGCTCGCTCGCTTCGGCCAAGCCGATCGCAGGCGTCGAGCTGCAGCTGCTCGCCAAGAACAATGAAGTGCTCGGCACCGCGACGACCGACGAAAACGGCCGCGCCACCTTCACCGCCGGCCTGATCCGCGGCACGGCGGCGCTGACGCCGGCCGTCATTGCCGCCAGGAACGGGACCTCGGACTACGTCTTCCTCGACATGACGCGCGCCGGCTTCGACCTTTCCGACCGCGGCGTGACGGGTCGCGCGGCACCCGGCGCGATCGACGTGCTGACGTTTACCGAACGCGGCATCTACCGCGCCGGCGAGACGGTGCATGCGCAGTCGCTCGCCCGCGACACCGATGGCAACGCCATCGAGAACCTGCCGCTCACCTTCATCTTCAGCCGCCCGGACGGTGTCGAGGACCGGCGCATCGTCAGCCAGACCAGCAATCTCGGCGGCTATACCGTCGATTTCCCGACCCAGGAAAACGCCATGCGCGGCACCTGGACCATGAACATCTATACCGATCCCAAGGGCAGCGCGATCGCCACTAAGAGTTTCCTCGTCGACGATTTCGTGCCCGATCGCACCGACATGGAGATCAAGACCGAGGCCAAGGAAGTCGGTCCGGACACGCCGGCGACGATCACAGTTTCGGGCAAATATCTCTACGGCGCCCCGGCCGCCGGCCTGACGCTCGAAGGCGACGTCGTCGTCAAGCCGACGCGCGAGAGTGCTGCCTATAAGGGCTTCCTCTTCGGGCTTGCCGACGAAGAAGCGAGCGAGGATTCGCGCCAGCCGATCGACGGCCTGCCGGAACTCGACGAGAATGGCGAAGCCTCGACGGATCTCACCATCAGCGAACTGCCGGCAACGACGCAACTGCTGAACGCCACCGTCTATATGCGCATGCAGGAGGCGGGCGGGCGCGCCATCGAGCGGTCCTTGACCATTCCGGTGAAGAACGAGCGCGCGTCGATCGGCATCAAGCCGGAATTTTCCGACGACCTGCCGGAGAACGCGATCGCCAATTTCACGGTGATCAGCGTGAATGCCGACGGGCAGAAGCAGGAGGCGAAGGGCCTGCGCTGGAAATTCTACAGCCTCAACCGACAATACCAGTGGTATCGCGAGGGAACGGCCTGGAAATACGAGCCGGTCTATACCGCCGAGCAGGTCTCCAACGGCAGCGTCGATGCGACGATGGACGGCGGCAAGATCTCCGTGCCGGTGGGCTGGGGCCGCTATCGCCTCGAAGTGGAAAGCCCCGATGCCGACGGTCCGACCTCCAGCGTCGAATTCGACGCCGGCTGGTTCGTGAGCTCGACCTCGACCGAAACACCCGACGGGCTGGAAATCGCCCTCGACAAGGACAGCTACAAGATCGGCGACACCGCCAAGCTGAAAGTCACCTCGCGCCATGGCGGCGAGCTGATGGTGACGGCGGGAACCGAAAAGCTGGTTGCCGTACAGAACGCCACGATCGGCGAGACCGGCGGCGAGATCGACATCCCCGTCACGGCTGATTGGGGTGCCGGTGCCTATGTGACCGCCACGCTCTTCCGTCCCGGCGACGCCCAGGACAGCCACATGCCGATGCGCTCGATCGGCATCAAATGGCTGAAAGTCGACCCCGAACAGCGCGCGCTCCAGGTAACGCTCGACACACCCGAAAAGATGTTGCCGCGCGGGCCACTAAACATTGGCCTGCAGGTGGCGGGTGCCGGCGCCAACGAGGATGCCTATGTGACGGTTGCCGCGGTCGATGTCGGCATTCTCAACCTGACGCGCTACGAACCGCCGAACCCGGAGGACTGGTATTTCGGCCAGCGCCAGCTCGGCCTTGAAATCCGCGACCTCTATGGCCGCCTGATCGACGGCTCGTTGGGTGCGACCGGCAAGCTCCGGACCGGCGGCGATGGCGGTGCCATCGCGCTGCAGGCAAGCCCGCCGACGCAGAAGCTCGTCGCCTTCTTCTCCGGGCCGGTGAAGCTCGACGCCGAAGGCAAGGCCAATGTCTCCTTCGACATCCCGCAGTTCAACGGCACGGCGCGCGTCATGGCGGTCGCCTGGTCGAAATCAGGCGTTGGCCACGGCGTCAAGGATGTCATCATCCGCGATCCCGTCGTGGTGACCGCAAGCCTGCCGAAGTTCCTCTCGCCTGGCGACAAGGCCAATCTGCGCCTCGACATCGCCAACACCGATGCACCGGCCGGCGACTATAAACTGCAGCTGACCGGCAATGACGCGGTCGGCATCGAGCAGGCATCCGCCTCGCAGACGATCCGCCTCGAGGCCGGCGCGAAATCCGAGCTGACGCTTTCGCTCATCGGCAAACAGCCGGGCGCCGGCAGCGTCTCGATCAACCTCTCCGACGCCTCCGGCCTTTCGCTCGACCAGACTGTCGACCTGCCAGTGCGCCCGGCCTCCTTGCCGATCACCGAGCGGCGGGTGCTGGCGCTGAAGCCGGGGGCAAAGCTCACCGTAGACAAGAACCTGCTTGCCGACAGCGTGCTGCCCGGCGCCTCGATCAGCGTCAACGTCACCCGTTCGGCCGCCTTCGACATCCCGGCACTCCTGATGACGCTCGACCGCTATCCCCTCGGCTGCGCCGAGCAGACCACCAGTCGGGCGCTGCCGCTCCTCTACCTCGCCGAGGTGGCGAAGCAGGCCGGCATGGCAAACGATGATGATGTGAAGAAGCGCGTGCAGGATGCGATCTACCGCGTGCTCTCCTATCAGGCCTCGGCCGGCAGCTTCGGCCTCTGGGGACCGGATTCGGGCGATGTCTGGCTCGATTCCTACGTCACCGATTTCCTGACGCGGGCTCGCGAAATGAAATATGATGTGCCGGAAAGGGCTTTCGTGCAGGCGCTCGAAAACCTTCAGAACACGCTGTCCTACACCACCGACATCAAGGGCCAGGGCGACCAGATCGCCTATGCCGTCTACGTCCTTGCCCGCAACAAGAAGGCGGCGATCAGCGATCTGCGCTATTATGCCGATACGATGATCAACGACTTCCCGACACCGCTCGCCAAGGCGCATATCGCCGCCGCACTGGCGCTCTACGGCGACGCGCAGCGTTCGAAGACCATTTTCCTCGACGCGCTGCAGATGTCGGAGCAATCGATGGTGTCGCGCGTGAACCTGTCGCGCACCGATTACGGCACGATCCTGCGCGACGGCGCCGCGATCCTGGCGCTTGCCGCCGAAAGCCGGCCGGTGCCGCCCGTCATCCCGGAACTCGCCAAGGCGGTCGGCAAGGAATGGCAGCGCAGCAAATACAAGAGCACGCAGGAAGAGACCTGGATGCTGCTTGCTGCGCGCGCCATCCAGGGCGGTGACGATGGCCTCAAGGTCGATGTCAATGGCGCCGCACACACCGGTGCCTATATGGCACGCATGACCGGCGATGCCCTGGCTGACCATCCGCTGACGCTGACCAACCAGACCAACGACACGGTTTCGGCTGTGGTCACCACCGTTGCCGCCCCGACAGTGCCGCTGCCGGCCGGCGGCGACGGCTTCATCATCGAGCGGACCTATTACACGCTCGACGGCGAGCAGGCGAATGTGAGCGAGGCGAAGCAGAACGAACGCTACGTCGTCGTCATCCATGTGCGCGAAACCAATGACTGGCCGTCGCGCATCGTCATCACCGACCTTCTGCCGGCCGGTTTCGAGATCGACAATCCTAACCTCGTCGACAGCGCCCAGATGGCGAATTTCGACTGGATCGGCGAGATCTCCGCTGCCCATACCGAATTCCGCTACGACCGCTTCGTCGCCGCCTTCAACCGTGCAGCCGGCGACAACCGCGAATTCAACGTCGCCTATGTCGTGCGCGCCGTCACCCCCGGCACCTACGACCATCCGGCCGCAAACGTCGAGGATATGTACCGGCCGGAGCTTTCGGCCCGCACGGCGACAGGCAAGATGGAGGTCGTGACGGCGCAGTAATGAGACGGCGGCACAAGTTTGCAATCGGATCCGTGGCCGGCATCCTTCTTGCCGGCACGGCTCTCTTTGCGCTCGATGCCGCCGACAAGGCCTACCCGCCGCCACTGGACAGGGCGAATGCCGTCTCCGCCGAAGTGCTGGATGCCGATGGGCAATTGTTACGTGCGTTTGCGACGTCGGAAGGCCGATGGCGGCTGAAGACGACCGTCCTCGAGGTCGATCCGCAATTCCTGCGCATGCTGATCGCCTATGAGGATCAGCGTTTCCATGACCATGGCGGCGTCGACCCCTGGGCGCTCGGGCGTGCCGCCATGCAATTGGTCAGCAACGGCCGCATCGTTTCCGGCGCCTCGACGCTATCGATGCAGGTAGCGCGGCTGATCGAGCCGCGCGAAGGGCGCTCGCTTTCGGCAAAGCTCTTGCAATTGGTGCGCGCCGTGCAGATCGAGCGGCGGCTGTCGAAGGAAGAGATCCTCGACCTCTATCTGACGCATGCGCCCTATGGCGGCAATCTGGAAGGCGTGCGCGCCGCAAGCCTTGCCTATTTCGGCAAGGAACCGCGGCGCCTGACGGTCGCCGAGGCCGCGCTGCTCGTCGCCCTGCCGCAATTGCCGGAACGGCGCCGGCCGGACCGCAATCTCAAGGCAGCCGAGGCCGCGCGCAAGCGTGTGCTCGACCGCGTCGCGGTCGCCGAGGCCGTTGGCGACGGCGAAGCGGAGCGGGCCGAGGGTGTCGCGGTCCCACCGCGGCGCATGCAGTTGCCGGCACTTGCCGCCCATGTCGCCGAAGCCGCACTGCGCAAGGAGCCAACGGTTCTCAAGCATCAGACGACGCTGAAGAAACAGGTGCAGCAGGGGCTGGAGGCGGTTGCGCGGGCAGCGGCCATGAAGCTCGGGCCGAAGCTTTCTCTCGCCATGATAATGGCCGACGCGCAGACTGGCGCGATCGTCGGCGAGGTCGGCTCGGCCGATTATTTCGACGCCAGCCGCTCCGGCTGGATCGACATGACGCGCGTCAATCGCTCGCCGGGCTCGACGTTGAAGCCCTTCATTTACGGGCTCGCCTTCGAGCAGGGCTTGGTATCGCAGGAGACGATGATCGAAGACCGGCCCGCCGATTTCTTCGGTTATCGGCCGCGCAATTTCGACATGAGCTACCAGGGCGACGTCACCGTGCGCGAGGCGCTGCAGCTTTCGCTGAACGTGCCTGCTGTCAAGCTGCTCGATGCCGTCGGGCCGTCGCGGCTGATGGTGCGCTTCCGCCGCGCCGAAGTGCGCCCGGTCCTGCCGCCGAATGAGGCGCCGGGGCTTGCGATCGGGCTTGGCGGCGTCGGCATCACCCTGAAGGATCTGGTGCAACTCTATACGGCGCTCGCCAATCGCGGCCAGCCGGTTAGGCTCGGCGACGGCGTCACCGGCGCACCGGCCAAGCTCGACGGCGAACCGCTGCTGGAGCCGGTCGCGGTCTGGAACGTCGCCGATATTCTCTCCGGCGTCATTCCCCCCGCCGGCGCGCCGCAGCGCGGCATCGCCTACAAGACCGGCACGAGCTACGGCTACCGCGACGCCTGGTCGGTCGGCTATGATGGCCGCTATGTGCTCGGCGTCTGGGTCGGACGGCCCGACAATAGCGCCGTGCCGGGCTTGACCGGTTATGGTACCGCAGCACCCATCCTGTTTGAAGGTTTCGCCAAATCAGGCATCGCGACGACGCCGCTGCCACGCCCGCCTGCCGGCGCCGTGCGCATCGCCCAGTCCGAGCTGCCGATCAGTCAGCGGCGTTTCGCACTCAATGCCAGCGGCCTGCTCGCCTCCGGCCGCGAGGCCGCACCGCAGATCATCTATCCGCCCGAAGGCGCGCATGTAGATCTTGGCGCTGGGCAAGGCAACCTGTCACCCCTAATGCTGAAGCTTCAGGGCGGCCGCGCGCCGTTCCGCTGGCTTGCCAACGGCAAGCCGCTGCCCGACCTCTCCCGCCGGCGCACCCAGCAATGGCTGCCGGATGGCGCCGGCTACTCGAAACTGACCGTCATCGACTCGGCCGGACGCGCCGCAAGCGTCGGCGTTTTCATCGACTAAAGCACCGTTCCTTGCGCGTCTGAAAGGACCCGCTGCGCGGTAAGGGAACAAAAGCCGCGCTGCAACCGTTGGGGACAATCTCCTTCCAACGTCAGACGGCCCCATGACACTTCCGACAGCGACCTACCGGATACAATTCCGCAACGGCATGACCTTCGATCGCGCCTGCGACCTCGTCCCCTACCTGAAGACGCTCGGCATCAGCCACCTCTACGCCTCTCCGATCTTCACCGCCGTCAGCGGCTCGACCCACGGCTATGACGTGACAGACGCCAACGAGATCGACCCGGCGCTCGGCGGCCGGGCAGGATTCGAACGGCTGGCGGAAAGCCTCGCCTCCGCAGGCATGGGGTTGATCCTCGACATCGTTCCGAACCACATGGCGGCCTCGCCGGAAAACGGCTGGTGGCGCGACGTGCTGACATTTGGCCGGCAAAGCGCCTATTTCAGTCATTTCGACATCGACTGGAGCGAGCCGCTGACCCTGCCGCAGCTCGGCCAGGATTTCGAGGGAGCACTGGCCAACGGCGAACTGCGCATCGCACTCGACGAAACGCACGGCAATTTCGCCTTCGGTTATTTCGAAACGCTGTTGCCGCTGAACCCCGGGAGTTACGGGGCGATTGCAAACCGGCTCGACGATCCAGTCGCCACCAGAATGGCGGAGGCTGCGGCCGCGATCTCCGGCGAGGATTTCAACCGCGCGATGCGTGATATCCTCTTCGAGGGCGGCGATCGGGCCATGCTCCGGCACAAACTCAAAGACGCCTCCTTAGATCGCGATTTCATCAGAAGCCTACATGAGGCACAGCATTGGCGGCTGACCCATTGGAAGGAGGCGGCACGACATCTGAGCTATCGCCGCTTTTTCGAGGTGACCGGACTGGTCGGCACCCGCGTCGAAGATCCCCCCGTGTTCGAGGACATGCACCGGCTGGTGATCGAGCTGGTGCGCCACGGCAAGGTGGAGGGCTTGCGCATCGACCATGTCGACGGGCTCGCCGAACCCAGGGCCTATCTCGACAGGCTGCGGGAGGCGTCCGGACCGGACACCTATATCGTCGTGGAAAAGATCCTTGGCGCCGGTGAGGTCCTGCCGGAGAGCTGGCCGGTCGCCGGCACCACGGGATATGAATTCATCGCCGCACTGAGCGAGCTGTTCATCGACGGCGGCGGTCTGCGCATATTGGACGATGCCTATCGCAGCATCGCCGGCGAAACGGGCAATCTCGATGAGGGCCGGCGGATTGCCAAGCGACTGATGGTCGAACGCAATTTCGCCGGCGAAACCGACAGGCTGGTGTCGATCGCGGCAGGCATCTTTCCCGAGGTGAAAAGAGACGAGATCGCTACCGCCCTCAGCGAACTGCTGATCGCCTTTCCCGTCTACCGCACCTATGGCGACGGCGGTCCGCTTTCCTGGCAGGATTCAGCGGTGCTTGCGGCGACCGCCTCGCAAGCCATGGCGCAGCTCGACGACCGGCGAGCATGCGACCATGTGCTGAAGCTTCTCGAAGGCAAGGTCGAAGGTGACGCGGCCCACGACTTCCGTATCCGCTTCCAGCAATTGAGCGGGCCGGTGATGGCGAAGGCGACGGAGGACACGTTGTTTTACCGCTATAACAGGCTGCTTGCCGCAAACGAAGTCGGCGGCGAACCGGGCAAGGCGCCAGGCGGCCCGGAAGAATTCCACCGCCGCATGGCCGAGCGGGCGCGGCTGCAGCCGCATGGGCTTTCGGCAAGCGCCACCCACGACACCAAACGCGGCGAGGATACGCGGGCAAGGCTTTATGCCCTGAGCGAAGGCGCCGATGTTTTTGCCCAGGCGGTCGAGCGGTGGCGCGAAATGAACCGGCCGTGGTTGAAGGATCTGCCGGATGGCGCAGCGCCGGAGCCGAATGTCGAATGGATGCTCTATCAGGCTCTGGCCGGCATCTGGCCGGAGGATTTCGACAGAGCACAGACAGAAGAACTCCGCGAACGCTTCACCGATTACGCGGTCAAGTCGGTGCGCGAGGCGAAACTGCGCAGCGGCTGGACGGAACAGGATGCCGCCTACGAGGAAGCGGTCGCCACCTATGCCGCGGCACTGGTCTCGCCTGACAATGACGTCTTCCTCGAGGATTTCGAAACGGTGCTGCAGCCCTTCATCGCGGCGGGTTACCTCAACAGCCTGTCGCAGACCCTGCTCAAGCTGACGGCTCCCGGCATTCCCGATATCTACCAGGGTGCGGAGGGCTTCGATTTCAGCCTCGTCGATCCCGACAACCGCCGGCCGGTCGATCATCAGCGGCTGACGGCCTGGCTTGATGAAGCCGGGCCGATCGCCAAGCTGCAGGCCGCAGCGTTGAAGCAGCGCCTCGTCGGGATCGGCCTGCAGTTGCGCCAGCGGCACGCAGACCTCTTTGCTGGAGGCGACTATCTGCCGCTGAAGGTGACGGGCAACCGGCGCGACCATGTGCTTGCTTTTGCCCGGGTGCATAAGGGTGATTTCGCCATCATCGCGGCGCCGCGGCTGATGTTCGGCTGGCTCGATCCAGGCGTGCTCTTCGCCGGTCCGGAATTCTGGGAGGATACGGCGATTGCCGTCCCCTCCCCGCTTCACGGGCTGAAGGCCGATCTGGTGACCGGAAAGACGATCGAGCCCGGTGGCAGCATTTCGGTCGCCACACTGCTCGGGAGCCAGCCGGTCGGGCTGATCACCCCGATCTGAAGATCAGCCGCCGCAAAAATCGAGTCCATGAAAATAGTGCTTGACCTTCCAGTCGCTGGAAGGTTGATAAACCTATCCAAGTGCCGCTCCGGGCACCGGAGATAGTCATGGATATCAAGCACGAACACGATCACCATCACAGTCACGCCGATGGCGACGATCATTGCCATTGCGGCCATGAACAGGAGAAGGCTGTAAGCGCCATGATCCGTGATCCTGTCTGCGGCATGACCGTCGATCCGCAGGCCGGCAGACCCTCGCTCTACCATGACGGCCGCATTTATCATTTCTGCTCCGAGGGCTGCCGGACGAAATTTGCGGCTGCGCCGCAGGATTACCTGAGCGCGAAGGACCCCGTCTGCGGCATGACCGTCGATCGCTCGACGGCGAAACACTTCCTCAAGCACGAAGGTAAGAAATTCTATTTCTGCTCGGCCGCCTGCCAAGCGAAGTTCGAAGCCGACCCCGCGGCCTATCGCGACGGCAGCCGACCAGCGACAAAACCGGCACCCAAGGGTACGCTTTATACCTGCCCGATGCATCCTGAAGTCGTCAGCGATCGTCCCGGCGACTGCCCGAAATGCGGCATGGCGTTAGAGCCGATGGGCATTCCGCCTGCTGACGAAGGCCCAAACCCGGAACTCGTCGATTTCGTCAGGCGGCTCTGGATCAGCGCCATTCTCGCCATACCGCTGCTGGCGCTCAGCATGGGACCGATGTTCGGCCTGCCGCTCCGGGACGCGATCGGCGAGCCGCAGGCGACATTCATCGAATTGCTGCTGGCAACGCCGGTGGTGCTCTGGGCGGCCCTGCCCTTTTTCCGCCGCGCATGGGCGTCCCTCGTCAACCGCAGCCCGAACATGTGGACACTGATCGGTCTCGGCGTCGGCACCGCCTATCTCTACAGCGTCGTCGCCACGCTTGTACCCGGCATCTTCCCGATGAGCTTCCATGGCCATGGCGCGGCCGTGCCAGTCTATTTCGAGGCGGCAGCCGTTATCGTCGCGCTGGTCTTTGTCGGCCAGGTGCTGGAATTGAAAGCGCGTGAACGCACCGGCTCGGCAATCCGCGCTTTGCTCGATCTTGCGCCGAAGACTGCGCGGCGCATCGATGCCGAGGGCAGCGAAAACGACGTGCCGGTGGACGATATCCAGCCTGGTGATCGCCTCCGCGTGCGCCCCGGCGAGCGGGTGCCGGTGGATGGCTCCGTCCTCGAAGGCCAGTCCACCGTCGATGAATCGATGATGTCGGGCGAACCGCTGCCCGTAGAGAAATCAAAGGGCGATAGCCTGACCGGCGGCACGATCAACAAGAACGGCAGCCTCGTCATGGCCGCCGAGAAGGTCGGCGCAGACACGGTGCTGTCGCGTATCGTCGACATGGTCGCCAAGGCGCAACGCTCGCGGGCTCCGATCCAGGGTGCGGTCGACCGGGTCTCGGCCGTCTTCGTGCCGGCGGTGGTTGCCGTCGCCATCCTTGCCTTCATCGTCTGGGCCGCGATCGGCCCGGAGCCGAGCATGGCCAATGGGCTGCTTGCCGCCGTTGCCGTTCTCATCATCGCCTGCCCCTGTGCACTTGGCCTTGCAACGCCGATGTCGATCATGATCGCGACCGGGCGCGGCGCACGGGAAGGCGTGCTGATCAAGGACGCCGAAGCGCTGGAGCGTTTTTCCAAGGTCGACACGCTGATCGTCGACAAGACCGGCACGCTGACCGAAGGCAAGCCGAAGCTTACCGATATCGTCGCCTTCGGCGGGATCGGGGAAAACAGGCTGTTGTCGCTGGCGGCAAGCCTGGAGCGCGGCTCCGAACATCCGCTGGCCGAAGCAATCGTTTCCGGCGCCGAGGAGCGCGGTGTCCTCTTCGTGGAAGTCACCGGCTTCGAGGCAAAGACCGGCAAGGGCGTTCAGGGTCTTGCGGGCGGTACAACAGTGGCGCTCGGCAATGCGGCGATGCTCGCCGATCTCGGCATTGATCCGGCCGCACTTGCCGAGAAGACCGAAGCCCTGCGCGGCGACGGCAAGACGGTGATGTTCGTGGTGTTCGACGGAGCGCTTGCCGGCCTTGTCGCCGTTGCAGACAGGATCAAGCCGACGACAGCAGCCGCCATTAAGGCGCTGCACGACAGCGGTCTGAAGATCATCATGGCGACGGGCGACAACGAGCGCACGGCACGCGCGGTGGCAAAAAGCCTCGGCATCGACGAGGTGCGCGCCGATGTCCTTCCGGAAGGCAAGAAGGCGCTGATCGACGAGTTGCGTGCCAAGGGCGCCATCATCGCCATGGCCGGCGACGGCGTCAACGACGCGCCGGCGCTTGCCGCCGCCGATGTCGGCATTGCCATGGGTACCGGCGCTGACGTCGCGATGGAAAGCGCCGGCATCACATTGGTAAAGGGCGATTTGAACGGCATCGTCAGGGCGCGGCGGCTGGCGGAGGCGACGATGCAAAACATCCGCCAGAATCTCGGCTTCGCCTTCGGCTATAATGCGCTCGGCGTGCCGGTTGCGGCCGGCATGCTCTATCCGATCTTCGGGTTGCTGCTCTCGCCGATGATCGCGGCGGCGGCAATGAGCCTGTCGTCCGTCTCGGTGATATCAAATGCGCTGAGACTGCGCTTTGCAAAACTATAGGAGACGGCGATGAATATCGGCGAAGCATCGGACCGGTCCGGCCTGCCTTCGAAGACTATCCGCTACTACGAGGATATCGGTCTCATCCGCCCCGAAAGGGGCGGAAACGGCTATCGCGACTATGCCGCAACCGACATCCACAAACTGCGCTTCCTGCAGCGCTCGCGCGGGCTCGGCTTTTCCGTCGAGGAATGCAGGCAATTGCTGGCGCTCTACGAGGACAAGGACCGGGCGAGCGCCGACGTCAAGGATATTGCTGAGACCAAGCTTGCCGAGATCGACCGCAAGATCCGCGAACTGACGGAACTGCGTCGCACGCTGGAACATCTCGTGCATGCCTGTCACGGCAACGACAGGCCGGACTGTCCGATCCTCGAAGAGCTTTCGGACGGCAGCTGATCATTTCAGGAGAGCAGGCGCCGCGTTTCAGATGATCTGCATCAGGAAAGCTGGGGCATGTTCTGGTTGGCCGCCTGTGAGGATTGAGGTTGCTCGTCAGGCCCCTCGTCTTCGCTGTCGTCCAGTACGCCGTCATCCAGCCGATGCTTGATCGCGAGCGCATAGATCACGTCGAGAATATTGCGGTCCCTGAGATGAGGATCAGTCAGGGCGAGAAGCGAGGCCCGGACGATCTTCCTGCTGGTGGCCTTCGGACAACGCGCCTTGACGAAATCGTAGAGCGCCTGATCGGTCAGCCCTTCCATGGCGCCGTCTACGAGAGCTTCGTAGACTCGCTTCTTTTCCTTCATTCTTGATTTTCCCCCTCAAATCAGCGGCGTTATGATCTGTCATGTAATTGTCATAAACAATCGCGGATTTAAGGCGCCCGAGGGATATTTGAGATGATCCGGCGACGGTTTCGGCCCCGCATGATTTTTTACGCCCGCCGGGAATAAAATCCGCCGCATTTCCGTATACTCAATCATGGAACGCAAAGACCGCCCCTTCGATGTCATCGGACAGCTCGCAGCGCTGCGGCGCTACGCTCGCTCGCTGGTGCGCAATTCGGACGAGGCGGAGGATCTGGTGCATGATGCGCTGGTGCGCGCCTTCGAAAAGCGGAAAAGCTTCCGCAGCGGCGGCAACCTGCGCACCTGGCTGCTCTCTATCCTGCACAATGCCCATATCGATCGTCTTCGCCAGAACCGGTCGCTGACGCGCCGTCACGACGAGGCGGCTGTCGAAGCCGAGCAGTCGCTGCCGGCCGGCCAGGAGCATGCCGTGCGCCTGCAGCAGGTTCGCGACGCCTTCTTCGATCTGCCGGAGGAACAGCGCGAGGCGCTGCATCTCGTCGCGATCGAAGACCTTTCCTACCAGGAAGCCGCCCAGGCGCTTGGCATTCCTGTGGGCACGCTGATGTCGCGCATTTCCCGCGCCCGCGCTCAACTGCGCGAATTCGAGGAGAAGACGCCGCGGGTTTCGCATCTGAGAATAATCGGAGGGAACGGCAATGAAAGCAGTTGATCCGATCATCGATGCCGATCTCGACGCCTATGTGGATGGCGAGCTCGACGTCGCCCGTCGCATCCAGGTAGAATCCTATCTCTCCGAGAACCCGGCGATTGCCGCCAAGGTCATGGCCGACCTCAGCATGAAGGGCGAACTGCGTCTGGCGCTTGCCGGCGAAAGTGCCTTCGGCCGGCCCGAGACCCGCGATGCCGCCCGCCGGCTGGAACGTGGCCTCTCCTATGGCCGCATCTTCCATTCCATGCAGCGCATTGCCGCTGTCGGTATTCTGGTCGCCGCCGGCTGGGTGGCGCACAATTCCTTCGGTGCCTTCTCGGCGACCGAGGTGGTGGCATCCGTTCCGGCACCTGCCTATGTCGAGGATGCCGTCCGCGCCTATCAGACCGCGGCACTTCGCCAATCGATGCCTCCGCAGACGCCGACCACCTATAGCGCCGACGATATCCGCGCCGCCACCGCGATCGTGATGCCTGAGCTGCCTAGGGATTGGAAGGTCGCCGACGTGCAGATCTTCCCGTCCGAATTCGGCCCCAGCGTCGAGATGGCGATCGAGCAATCAGATGGAAAGAAACTGTCGCTTTTCGCCGTCCGTCCGGGCGCCTTCGAGGTCAAGCCGGTCAGTCATCTCACGCTGGAAAAAGCAGAAGCCGCCTATTGGCAGATCGGCGAGGTCGCCTATGCGCTGATCGCCGACGATAGCGGTCTTAATCTCGACCAGGCGGCCGAACGGCTCGCCCGCTCGCTCTATTAATTCAAACCGAGGAGATCAGCATGAACCCGATCAATCCCCGCTACGGCGCCGTCGCCGGCTCCCAAGCCCTCTTCGACGAAGGCCTGCGCCAGCATATGCTGCGCGTCTACAACTATATGGCTCTCGGCCTCGTCATCACAGGCCTCGTCGCCTTTGTCGTCGGCTCGACGCCGGCACTTTACGTACCAATCTTCGGCTCGCCGCTGAAGTGGGTGGTGATGCTTGCCCCGCTCGCCTTCGTCTTCTTCTTCTCGTTCAAGATCCAGACGATGTCGGCCAGCACCGCTCAGATCACCTTCTGGGCCTTCTGCGCCGTGATGGGCCTGTCGCTCGCTTCCGTCTTCCTGGTCTTCACCGGGGCGAGCATCGCGCGGACCTTCTTCATCACCGCGACGATGTTCGGCGCCACCAGCCTCTACGGCTATGCGACGAAGCGTGATCTCTCGCGCATGGGCTCGTTCCTGATGATGGGCCTCTTCGGCGTCATCATCGCCGCTGTCGTCAACATCTTCCTGGGTTCGAGCGCGCTGCAGTTTGCGATCTCCGTGATCGGCATCGCCGTCTTCGTCGGCCTCACCGCCTACGACACGCAGAACATCAAGGAACAGTATTCGGAAAACTACGATCAGGAATCGAACCAGAAGCTCGCCGTCTTCGGTGCGCTCTCGCTCTACCTGAACTTCGTCAACATCTTCCAGCTTCTGCTCAACTTCACCGGCGAGCGGGAATAGGACTGCGCTTCTGGGGGCAATGGAAGCGCAAGAGCGCCTGGTCTGCAGTCTGTGACAGGATGGCGGACTGGGTGCTCACCTAAAGGAAACGGCCGGGCCAACGCCCGGCCGTTTCGGTTTCAGATGATGCCCCAGGCGCGATAGCGGCCGCGGCCGGTGATTTCACGAATGCCGATCTCGTTGACGAGGTTCAGCGCGCCGCGCGGCGTGATGCGCAGATGACGGGCGATCATCGCCGCCGAGACCATTGGCCGCGACAGGATGAAATCGGCAAGCTCCGGCAGGCTGCTGTTGGAACGGCGGCCGCGGAAGCGCAGCTCCATCTGCGTGCGTGCTAACGACAGGCGGTCGATTTCCTTGAGGCCGGCCACGGCACCCAGATGCATCGCCTCCAGAAAGGCTTGCAGCCGTGTGATGCGATCGCGCGCCCGACGACGCTCATGGCGCACCAGCTTCAGCCCGCCGTAAAAAGAAAAGAGATGCGAGGCGACCTTGCCGCGGGCGCGCAGATGGCTTGCGACCAGAAGACCGCCGAGCCAGTGCTGCCGCCGCAATGGCTCGATTCTTTCCCAGGCTTCGAAGAGGATGATGGCGCCGAGCACCGGCGGCCAGCTATCGGCCAATGGCTGGACGCTTCGCCACTCCGCAAGCCGCTGTTCCTCGTCCCACTCGTCGTCACCGAGCAAGCCGAGAGGATCTTCGTTGCGCCTTGCCGGGGTAAGGGCAGCCGTCTCGCTTGCCGGCGTTTTCCCCGTATGGATATCGAGCAGCTTTTGCGAGCGGGCAAGAAGCGCATCGATCTCCGCCATTTCCGCAGCAAGCGGCCCGGCCTCATCCTCGCCCTCTTCGTCGGTCTCGGCCGGAACTGCGGGGCTCTGCGCTTTCCCCTCCCCTTCCCCGCCGGTCGCAGTCAGCGTCGCAAGGCCCGAGCCGCCGAGTGCCCAGGAGGGTTCGCCGGTCCAGATGCGCCGACGTGCCCGCAGCACGGAATGGGCGATCGTCAGTTCGTGGGTGGGAGCGCGGCTATCCATATGCGCATCATGCAAAACGAGATCCTCGACATGCACCAGTTCGCCCGCCACCCAGAGCGCGCCGGCGGCGTCGAAGAAATGGCTGCGTTCGGCAAATCCCTGGCCGACCGGCGAGCGCAACACTCGCTCGTCCAGCCGCGCCACCGCATCCTCCGCCGCGGCAAGCGCTGGAAGCAGGGTTTGAAGCATCGTGCCGTCAATATCGTAGCGCATTGTTAAGCTTTACGGTTTTTCACAAATGGAAGCAAAACGCGTGTTTTCTTCCGCCATGTATGACATGGTTAACAGCGTTTTTCAACAAAACTGCGGAAAGGAAAGCCGTTAAGATGGCTGATCGACCGGCCGCATATGCTTCTACCCGTCGCAGCTGGCGCGAAACTTTTTCATAGCCGCTCATCCGGTTTTCCTCGCCGCCGGACCGTTTGCCCGCATCAGCGCCATCAGCATCGGTCCGAGCGAAAACTCGCCGCGCTCCGCCCGCCGCGTCAGGTCGCGCAGGTAGCCGCCGGCCGAGTTGATATGTCCGCCCCTTTCCAGAATGCAGGCGATCACCGTGGCCGCATTTTCCGGCCCCATGACATCGCAGGCCAGTTGATAGGCGCTGGGGCTGACGCCAAGAGTGGAACGGACGATGACGGCCGCGGCCATCAGATCGCGCCAGCTGCCAATGCCGCCGCCCGGTCCGTAAGCGATGATCTCCGGGCAGGCTTGCAGCACCATGGCAAGGGGGAAGGATTTCGGCGGCTCCCGCCACGGCTGCGGTTCTTCCTCCGGCTTTGCGCCCTGCTTCGGTTCGAAGCCTGGTTCAAGTTCAGATATAGGGTTTGGGTTTGAATTATGTATGTGCCGACCGCTTTGGTTATCATTGGCGTCTGTTTTTTCTGTTTTCGACTTCGATTCCAGCGTCTTGACGATCAACTCCCGGAAAGCTTCGAGATCGGCCAGCAGCCTTTCCATCTCGGCAGCCGACGGGCGGCGCGGCAGGCTGGCGGAAAGCAGATTGAAATGCTTCTGCATGTCGATCCATTCGCCGGCAATTTCCTCCTCCAGCGCGATCTCGATGAGCTTGGTGATGTCACGCCGGCAAAGTGTCAGGCGCTCCCTCAGGCGCTTCCATTCGAGCTTGGCGGCCATGACCTGAGCCGCCTGCGCCTCGATCTCGCGCGAGCGCACCAGGAGCGGCGCCAGGCTGAAGCCAAAGGCCTCACCAAGCCCGCCCTCGCCGTTGCGGCGGGCAAAACGTTTCCCGTTCGGGCTATCCCGCCGGATGATCAGGCCGGCATCCACCAGCATCGCCAGGTTCCGCCGCAGCG
This sequence comes from Rhizobium sp. 25PS6, assembly GCF_032464655.1. NCBI lineage: Bacteria > Pseudomonadati > Pseudomonadota > Alphaproteobacteria > Hyphomicrobiales > Rhizobiaceae > Rhizobium > Rhizobium sp. 25PS6. The sequence goes on along the minus strand of NZ_JAWDIV010000008.1, from coordinate 165,248 downwards.
TCGTGCCGGCCATACCATGCGTGCGCAGCGACAGCTGCTCGTTCGACGGGAAGACGACGAAACCGTTGGCCTCGGCAATCTCGTTCTTCGGGTAGAAGGTCAACAGCGCGTTGAGAACAGCCAGGGCACGGTCCGATACGCCGACCATGTCCTTTGCTTCGCAGAGCGCACGAAATATTTTCCACTTGTCGACCGATGCGTCCGGATCGACCTTGCTGGCGCTTTCCTGGCTTGCCAGCATGCCAAGCGTCATCGATCGCCGCCCAAAGGGCGTCGATACATATTGAGGCTCCATGTCCCTCACCTTTTTTCAAGGCAAAAGAAACCTACCACCCAAAAGGATGCCGAAGACGCTTGACAGTGATTCGAGGAAGTGCGATTCTCAGATTGTCCAGATATGAGAAAGGCTTCCGCGGCGGCAACGTTCGGAGGCTTTTTTCTTTTGCGGCCTACTCTCCTGCTTGCAATCTGCCGGCCCGATAGGCTTCGTAAAGCTCATCGAGACGGCGTGAAATGTAAGCGCCGAAATCCGGCGCATCGCCGGTCTTCAACGCGATCGTGAAGGAATTGCCGGCGCTCTTGATTCGGCCGGCAATCTTGCCGCCGCTCTTCGGCTTCCAGTCATATTCCGTGGTTTCCGGCTTTGCCTCTTTCTTGGCGAGCTCGGCAACCAAAAGCTCGAAACGGCGGTCGCTCTCTTCCGCCATGAAACTTCCCGAGCCAATGAGTTTAGCAAGCCGGGCGGCCGTCATCCCATTCCAGTCCTGCGCAAGCGCCATCCAACGGCGCCGCCCGATGCCGGGTGCGGCTCCGACCGACCTGACGATCTCGGCGGGAATGGCTTTTGCGACGGATATCAGCTTCGATAGCTCCGTCTTATCCGTCGACAGCGCTTTCATGATGACCGGACGCTCAAAACCCTTGAGCTCGAGATTGAGGGCAAAGACCGCGCGCTCGATATAAGAAAGGTTCCGACGCGCCGAATTCTCGATGCCCTGCGCGATGACGACGTCGGTATCGTCAAGCTTACGGACGATCGCCTGCACCTTGAGCCCAAGCAGCTTGATCGCCTGCAGACGGCGATGGCCGTAGGCGATCTGGTAGCGGTCCTCATCATCGGGATGGCGGCGAACGAGGATCGGCACTTCCTGGCCGTTCTCAGCAATCGACTGCACCAGCTCATCTTCCATATCGAGCGGCTGGTCGGCAAGGCGGTCGCGGACGAAGGAGGAATCGATCAGATCGGGATCGAGCTCGACGATGCGTTCACCGGAGAGCAAGGCCTCCTGCATCGCCCTACTCTCTTCCTCCATGCGGCCAAGGGTCAGCGCCATCGTCCGAACCGGCCCGGCCGATCCGCGCGAAGATGGTTCCTCGTAGTTGGCCGCGGCCAACTCCTGCGCCGTATCGTCGAAAAGACCTTTCAGGCGATCGCGTCTGCTCATGCTCGACCCCAGGCTTTGTGAATACCGGCGAGAACCTCACTATTGGCGGCATTGACCGATTCCAGCGCCCGGTCATAGGTCGAGCGGCGCACCTGCCCCTTCTCGATCTCGTAGAGCGTCTGCTTGGTCAGGCCGACATCGGCAATCGCCGTCGATTTGAGAATGGTCGCCGTCAATACGTCGTCACTGAAGAGGCCGCGCAACAGCGCGACGATCTGCGACTGCGGCGCATCGAAGGGTTCGTGACGCGTGACGACATATTTGATGAAATCATGCTGCAGGTCGCCGCCGGCCTTGCGTACGACGGAAAGCAGATCCGACGTCATCAGCAGGAACTGCGACATGGACGCGACGTCGACCATCTGCGGATGAATGGTGATGAGCAGCGATGTTGCTGCGCAGACAGCGCCAAGCGTCAGGTAACCGAGCTGCGGCGGGCAGTCGATCACCACGATGTCGTAATCGGCCTCGACCTCGGCAATGGCGATGCCTACGCGGCGGAAGAACAGCTCGCCAGGTCGCTGCCGGTCGTTCAGCGCCCGTGGCGTCTCATGCTCGAACTCCATCAGTTCTAGATTGCCCGGCACGAGATCCAGCCCGTCGAAATAGGTCTTGCGAACGATCTCCTTCAGCGGCTTGCGGCCCGCATCGTAACGAATTGCGCCATAGAGCGTATCGCCTTCGGAAAGATCGAATTCGGGCTGAACGCCGAGCATGGAAGAGAGCGAGGCCTGCGGATCGAGATCGATCGCAAGCACCCGGTAACCCGCCAGCGCCAGATACTGCGCCAGATAGAGCGTCGTCGTTGTTTTGGCCGAGCCGCCTTTGAAATTGGTGACGGCAACCGTCTGCAGCTTTTCGCCAGGGCGACGCCACGGCTGATAGGAAAGCGCGTCCTTCGGCTTGAGCCTGGCCATATACTGGCGCAATTCGTTGATCTGGCCGAGCGTGTAGGAACGCCGGCCATTCTGGGCAAGATCCGGCTGAGGTCCCTTGCCATCCAGTGAAAGCTGGCGAAGATAGCCGTCCGACACGCCGATCATCTGGGCGGCCTCGCCGGAAGAGAATGTTCGTAGCGTCTTTTGCGAGAGCGGCGGAAACAGCTTGTCGCGGAGGAGCTTCAGTTGCCGCGAAAGCTGGTTCGCATGCCGCTCGATCCGTACATCTGTCGTCGATACGCTAATGTTGTCCAAAACACCCAATCCTTTTCGATGCGCTTTTCTGTCAACTTAGCGTCAAAAAGCGTATCGAAAGTGACACGATTCGGGATTTGCAGCAACAACAGGGCTTAGATGCCACCCACAGGCCCGGTTGGCCGCGGCCAACTCCCTATTCGGCCCTTGCGACGAGCGGGCTTTTTCGGCAAGACCGCCAGGACTCAACGGGGAGTATCCGCTTGAAGCATATCCATATCATCGGCATCGGCACGGGCAACCCGGAGCACCTGACCATACAGGCGATCAACGCAATGAACGCGGTCGACGTGGTCTTCCTGCCGGTCAAGATCGCCGGAAAGGAAGAACTCGCCGAAATCCGGCGGGATATCTGCCAACGCTATATCACACGGCCGGCCGGCAGGATTTCCGAATTCGCGGTGCCGCAAAGGCAGACGGCAGACAAGACCTATGGGCAGAGCGTCGACGCCTGGCACGGTGAGATTGCCCGCATCTATGGAGAGCTGATCTCCGGTCTCCCGGATGATGGCAGCGGCGCCTTTCTCGTCTGGGGTGATCCCAGTCTCTACGACAGCACGATCCGCATCATCGAACGCGTGCGCCAGGAAGGCAGCCTGGATTTCGATTACAGCGTCATTCCCGGCATCACCAGCATCCAAGCCTTGGCGGCCAGCCACAGAGTCCCGGTCAACCTCGTCGGCAAACCGATCGAAATCACCACAGGGCGCCGGCTGGCGCGGGACGGGCTTCAGACCGACAGCACCGTCGTCATGCTTGACGGCGAACAGGCTTTTGCGAAGATCGACGATCCCGATGCCGAGATCTTCTGGGGCGCCTATCTCGGTACCAAGGATGAGATCGTCAGATCAGGACGACTTGGCGATATCGCCACCGACATTCTGAGGCTCAGGGCCGAGGCCAGGCAGCGGCACGGCTGGATCATGGACATCTATCTCCTGCGCAAGGGACGGGATTTCGACGAATAGCCGGTCTGAAGCCTTTCCAGCATGCTTTGCCGGGCCGGCTGCGATCATGTAAGAAGTGGCCAGAGGATCGAGAATGAGCATTAAGGCCGCAAAGGCGAGCGACAGGACAGGCGAGGCGGATCTGCACGGTCGCCCGGCGGTGACGATGCGTAGACGCGGCGCCTGCCCCGCCCTTGCCGCACCCATGGCGACCGGCGACGGTTTTCTGGTCCGGCTGCGGCCGGCCGGCAGCGCGTTGACGCTGTCGCAATTCGCAAGCCTTGCTCGCTCAGCCGCGGCCCATGGAAACGGTATTCTCGAAATCACTGCCCGCGGCAATCTGCAGATCCGCGGCCTTCGGGCTGAGACCGTCGGACAGCTCGTGGCCGATATCGATGTCGCCGGGATCACCGTGCCGGACGGGCCGGCGATCGAGACATCGCCGCTGCACGGCATCGACCCGGAAGAGATAAGCAATCCGGCGGCAATGGAAATGGCATTGCGCAGTACGCTCCACGGTCTGCTTGCCTCGCCGCGGCTCGCGCCGAAGCTCTCGCTTATCGTCGACGGCGGTGGAGCCTTCGGCTTATCGGCACTGTCGGCCGATATCCGTATCGTCGCGCAATCCGGCGCAGATTGGCTGGTCGCGATCAATGGCGACGGTGAAGCCGCAATGCCGGTCGCGATCGGTTCTGCGGAGGCGGCGATATCGGCGGTCGGCGAAATTCTGAGCCTGTTGGCGACCCTCGGGCAGGGCAGGCGGGCAAGGGATATCGATCCGGCGCTTCTGCGGACGCGTTTTCCGGCAATGGATGGCATTCGATCCATTCCGCCCCGCGCGGCAGGGATGCCGCTTGCCGGCTCGCACAGGCTTGAGGACGGCAAAACCATACTCGGCGTCCGGCCTGAATTCGGGCAGATCAGGGCGTCCGATCTGGTCGCTTTGCTCGATCTCGCAAAGGCCCGTGGCGCTACAGCCATCCGGCTTGCGCCCGGTCGCGGTTTTTTCGTCATCGGGCTCTCCGCCGATACAGTGCCGGCTATGCAGGTGGCCGCCGCCGGACTTGGCTTCAGCACCCAGCCCGGCGAGAATACCGAGCATATTGCCGCCTGTGCCGGCGCCGGCGCCTGCGGCTCCGCTTTCTACGAGACCCGAACTCTGGCGCGCCGCCTCATTGCCGTAGCACCTGCCCTTTTCGACGGTTCGCTGACACTGCATCTGTCCGGCTGTCCTAAGGGCTGCGCTCATGCGCGGCCGGCACTGACCCTGACGGGCTCGGCGGAGGGTTATGGCCTCATTCTCAATGGGCTTGCTGCGGATCTGCCGGACGAACGGATCTCTGGCGGTCGGATCGATTTCGCTATAGAGAGGCTCGCCCGGACCATCGAAGACAACAAAGACGCTGGCGAATCGACCGCCGCCTGCCTTACACGGCTTGGCGCAACCGGCGTTTCGAAGGCGCTGCGACAGGAATAGGAATGCCAGACTACGATTATATCCGCAGCGGCGATGCGATCTACGAGCGTTCCTTTGCGATTATCCGTGCCGAGGCCGATCTTTCGCGCTTCACCGACGATCAAGCCGAAATCGCCGTGCGCATGATCCACGCGTGCGGGCTGGTCGAGGCGGCGGAGCATTTTGTCTTTTCCGCCGATTTCGTCAGCGCAGCGCGCGGCGCGCTGAAGGGTGGCGCACCGATCTTCTGCGATGCGGAGATGGTATCCCAGGGCGTGACCCGGGCGCGGCTACCGACGCAGAATGAGGTGATCTGCACGCTACGCGATCGCGCGACACCCGAGCTTGCACGCGAGACCGGCAATACGCGCTCGGCCGCCGCCATGCATCTCTGGCTCGATCGGCTCGGTGGAAGCGTTGTCGCGATCGGCAATGCACCGACAGCGCTCTTCCATCTGCTCGAACTCCTGCGCGACGGCGCCCCGAAACCCGCGGCGATCCTCGGCATGCCCGTGGGCTTCGTCGGCGCGGCGGAATCGAAGGATGCATTGGCGGGAAATTCCTACGGCGTACCATTTGCCATCGTCCGCGGCCGGCTCGGCGGCAGCGCCATGACGGCAGCCGCCATCAATGCATTGGCGAGGCCGGGCCTATGACGACAAGCGGCCGTCTCATCGGCGTCGGCACGGGTCCGGGCGATCCGGAGCTCCTTACCCTCAAAGCCGTGCGCGCCATCGAAGGCGCTGATGTGATCGCCTATTTCGCCAAGCAGGGCAGGGGCGGCAACGGCAAGGCGATCGTCGAGCCGCTGCTGAAAACCGGGGTGACGCTGCTGCCGCTCTATTATCCCGTGACGACCGAAATCGACAAGAACGACGAACGCTATCAGAGGCTCATCACCCAATTCTACGATCTGTCTGCCAAAGCTGTTGCCGGGCATCTCGATGCCGGGCTGAGCGTCGCCGTTCTCAGCGAAGGTGATCCGCTCTTCTACGGCTCCTATATGCACCTGCATGTCAGGCTTTCCCAACGCTACCCGACGGAAGTGATCCCGGGCATCAGCGCCATGTCGGGCTGCTGGTCGCTGGCGGGCATGCCGATCGTCCAGGGCGACGACGTGCTTACCGTACTGCCCGGTACGATGGCCGAGACCGAGCTGACGCGGCGACTTGCCGATACGCAAGCCGCCGTCATCATGAAGGTGGGCCGTAATCTGCCGAAGATCCGCCGGGCGCTGGCGGCCGCCGGCCGGCTTGCGGAAGCCGTCTATGTCGAACGCGGCACCATGGCGAATGCGGCGATGGAAAAGCTTGCCGACAGGACCGACGGCGATGCGCCGTATTTTTCGCTCGTGCTGGTGCCGGGCTGGGAGGGCAGCCGATGAGCGGCAGGCTTTACGTGATCGGCACCGGTCCCGGCAACCCCGAGCAGATGACGCCGGAGGCGCTGGCCGCCGTCGATGCGGCGACGGATTTCTTCGGCTACGGACCATATCTCGACAGGCTGGAGCTCCGCCACGATCAACTGCGGCATGCCTCGGACAATCGCGAGGAGCTCGACAGGGCAGGGGCAGCGCTCGCCATGGCAGCGGATGGCGCCAAGGTCTGCGTCGTCTCCGGCGGCGACCCCGGCGTCTTCGCCATGGCGGCCGCGGTTTGCGAGGCGATCGAGAACGGGCCGGCCGCCTGGCGCGCGGTCGATCTCATCATCCTGCCCGGCATCACGGCGATGCTGGCAGTGGCGGCAAGAGCAGGCGCTCCACTTGGCCATGATTTCTGCGCCATATCGCTGTCTGACAATCTAAAGCCCTGGAATATAATAGAAAACCGTCTTGCATTGGCGGCAAAGGCAGGTTTTGTCATCGCGCTTTATAATCCGATCAGCCGGGCGCGGCCCTGGCAGCTCGGCGAAGCCTTTAAGCTGTTGCGCGACCATCTGCCTGCAGCAACACCGGTTATTTTCGGGCGGGCGGCCGGGCGGCCGGACGAACGCATCGCCGTCCAGCAGCTGGCGCAGGCAGATGCGTCGATTGCCGATATGGCGACCTGCATCATCATCGGCTCCGCCGAGACACGCATCATCACACGACCAGGAAGACTGGACCTCGTCTATACACCGCGTTTCATGGCGGGGGGAAACAGGTGATCGATCACTGCCAGCGCCGCCTCGACAGTGTCGACCGCCTTGACGATCGGGGCCGACGCGCGCGCCACCATCATCACCTCGATGCCGAGCAGGCGGGCTGCCTCGATCTTCGCATAAGTGGCCGCACCGCCGCTGTTCTTGGCGACGATGACGTCGATGTCGTGCTGCCTCAGCAGATCGCGTTCACCTTCCAGCGTGAACGGACCCCGATCAAGGACATAGTCGACATTATCAAGCGCAACCTGCGGTTCGACGGGATCGACGCTGCGAACGAGGTAGTGATGTTGCGGTGCGGCTTCCGCATGATGGGCACCCTGCCGGCCCGTCGCCAGGAAGACATGGCGAGGGGAGGGGCCGAGCGCTTCGATGGCAGCCGGAATGCTCCGCACGTCCCGCCAGCGATCGCCGGCCACGCGTTGCCATTCGGGACGGCGCAGAGCGATCGCGGCAATGCCGGAGGTTTCGGCCGCAAAAGCGGCGTTGGCCGAAATGCGCTCGGCGAAGGGGTGCGTGGCGTCGATCAACAGGTCATATCCGCCGGCCTTCAGGAAATCGGCAAGTGCGGCAGCGCCGCCGAAACCACCGATACGAACCGGAACAGGCTGCGCGGCCGGTTTTTCGGTGCGGCCGGCAAGCGACAACAAAACATCGCAATCATCACGCGCCGCCAGCGCCTCGGCCAGCAGCCGCGCCTCGCTGGTGCCGCCGAGGATCAAGATGCGGGGTCTTACCATGTCTGATGTCTCTCCTGCTTCCGGCCAGCGCTGGCTGACTATTATCGGCATCGGCGAAGATGGTCCAGAAGGGCTGGGCGAGGAGGCAAAGAGGCTGATTGCGACCGCACCCGCCGTCTTCGGCGGCGCGCGGCACCACGCGCTTGCCGCGTCGCTGATCACAGGCGAAAGGTTTTCCTGGCAGAGCCCGTTCGAGCGCTCGGTCGAGGCTATCCTCGAAAGGCGCGGCACGCCTGTTGTCGTGCTTGCCTCTGGCGATCCCTTCCTCTATGGCGTCGGCGCAACGCTCTCCCGCTACGTGGCGGCGGACGAGATGCACACCATCCCCGCACCCTCGGCCTTCAGCCTTGCCGCCTCCCGCCTTGGCTGGCCGCTGCAGGACGTCGCGACGATTTCGCTGCATGGACGGCCGATCGATCTGATCCGGCCGCATCTGCACGCCGGACGGCGCATCATCGCGCTGACCTCGGACGAGAAGGGGCCCGGCGATCTGGCTGCCCTGCTGACTGCTGGCGGATTCGGTCAGTCAAGGCTTACCGTGCTTGAGGCGCTTGGCGGCGTTCGGGAACGGCAGAGAAGTGCCCCCGCGACGGATTTCAACCTGCTGGACATCGATCCGCTGAACGTCTGCGCACTCGATATCGCGGCAGGGGAGGGGGCTCGCATCCTGCCTTTTGCCGCGGGGCTCGAAGACGAGCTGTTCGAGCACGACGGACAGATCACCAAACGCGAAATCCGGGCGATGACGCTTTCGGCGCTCGCGCCGCGTCACGGCGAACTGCTCTGGGATATCGGCGCGGGCTCGGGCTCGATCGGCATCGAATGGATGCTGGTCGATCCCAGCCTGAAGGCAATCGCCGTCGAACAGTCGCCGGAACGGGCCGCACGTATCGCCCGCAACGCGTCCGCCTTCGGCGTGCCGCATCTCGCCGTCATTGAAGGTATGGCGCCCGATGCGCTGAATGGCCTGCCGGAGCCGGATGTGATCTTCCTCGGCGGCGGCGGTAGCGAGCCTGGTGTTATCGATGCTGCGATTGCCGCGCTGAAGCGGGGAGGGCGGCTCGTCGCCAATGCCGTGACGCTGGAAATGGAAGCGGTGCTGCTCGCCGAACATGGCAAACGCGGCGGCCTTCTCACGCGGATCGAAATATCGCGCGCCCAACCCGTCGGCGGCATGACCGGCTGGCGCCCGGCAATGCCGGTAACGCAGTGGCGCTGGACGAAAGGATGACGAGATGACGGTGCATTTCATCGGCGCGGGGCCAGGTGCTGCGGATCTGATCACGGTGCGTGGCCGCGATCTGATCACCCAATGCCCTATCTGCCTTTATGCCGGCTCGATCGTCTCGCCCGAACTGCTGCAATATTGTCCGCCGGGTGCGCGTATCGTCGATACGGCGCCGATGTCGCTCGACGAAATCGAGGCAGAATATCTTCGCGCCGCGGCCGCCGGCCAGGATGTCGCCCGGCTGCATTCCGGCGATCTCTCGGTCTGGAGTGCGGTCGCCGAGCAGGTGCGCCGGCTTCAAAAGCATGGCATAGACTATACGATGACGCCTGGTGTTCCAGCCTTTGCCGCTGCGGCCTCGGCGCTCGGCCGAGAGCTGACGATCCCGGCCGTGGCCCAAAGCCTGGTGCTCACCCGCGTATCCGGCCGCGCGTCACCGATGCCGAACGACGAGACCCTGGCGAAGTTCGGCGCGACGGGCGCCACGCTGGCGATCCATCTGGCAATCCACGCGCTGAAGCAAGTGGTCGAAGAGTTGACGCCGCTTTACGGCGTCGACTGCCCTGTCGCGATCGTCGCCAAGGCGTCCTGGCCGGACGAGCGCATCCTGCACGGCACGCTCGCCGATATCGAAGCAAAGGTTGCAGCCGAACCGATCGAACGCACAGCGATCATCTTCGTTGGCCCATCGCTGGCAGTGGAAGATTTCCGCGAAAGCTCGCTCTATGATCCGGCCTATCAGCGCCGGTTCAGAGGCAGAGAATAGCGTCAAGCGACCACGCGGCTTTTAGACCCGCGCTGTCAGATACTCCATGCTGGCGCGCAGCGCGCCGGCTGGATCCTTCAGCGCATGCACCTCCGCCGCAAAGGGCTCGAAGGAGAACGGGCCGGTATACCCCGCCTGCAGCAGCGCCCTGACCTGCCCGGCATCGTCGAGCAGGTCGTCGGCATTGACCAGAACACGGTGGGAATCGCGCATATCGGCAACGGAAACAGCCGGGTCGTCGACGCCGGAGATGTGTACGAGGCCGGTCAGATCAGGAAAGGTCGCGGCTTCGCCGGCAAGGTGATGGTGGAAGGTATCGTGGACGAGCCTGAAGGTCGACTTCGCGCTGAGTTCCTCGATCGCGTCGGCCGCCTCGGTCTTCGAGCGCAGCGAGCAGATCTCGAAACCGAGCGGCTCGACGAGACCGATTATGCCGGCTTCCTCCAGCATCGGCTTCAGCGCAATCAGAGACTGACGCAGATTGGCCTGCCGTTCGCCATCGGCGCAGCCGGTGCCGTCGTTTTTCGGAACGAGGACGAGCGCCTTGGCGCCCGACGCGCTGGCATAATCGATCAGCTCCTGCGCTTCCGCGGCTCTTGTCGCGTTCCACTCATTGAAGCGCTGCAGGGCGTTGATCGAGATGATCGTCACCCCATGGCGGGCGGCCGCTTGCCTGATCACCTCGGGTTTGGTGCCGTCAAGGATGGCATTGCCGGAAAGGTCGTTGCGGATCTCGACGGCATCGATGCCGAGCGATCTGGCCAGTGCGAAAAAATCGTCGATGGCAAGCGACGGTGCGGCCATATGGTTAAGCGCAAAGCGGATCGAAGTCATGACTGCTATCTCCTCCTCATCTCCGCGTCGGGGCGGAGCGGTCCTCGTGAATGGGTCCGCGAATCTCTATCGGAATTCGCGTCGCAATCCATCCGCCATCGCCGGTGCTCGCTTTCATCGCTGAGAGAATTTCGAGCGAAATGATGTAATTCCATCATTCCTCAGATGTTCTCCGAAATATGAATTTCGAAAGGCAGGAAGAGCTGCCCGGGAACAGCCGTTTCGCCGTTTTCGATGGCGCCCGTCATCAGTCCCATCAATTCCTTGCAGAGGGCGGGCAGGGGGGTGCCGATCGCCATGGCGACGATATCGTCGGCAAGACCGGCTTTGCTGTCGGGCGTCAGCTCGTTGACAACGAGGACGATCTTGCCGCCGACACCCTCTTCGCGGAAGGCAGAAATTGCCCCCTCCATGCCGCCGCCGCAGACATAGAGGCCGACGAGATCGGGATGTTTCTGCAGAAGAGTCAACGTCGCCTCATGGGTGATCTCGGGCGTGTCCAGATTGATCAGCGTGTCGACGACATCGAACTCAGGCGCATTCTCGCGAAAATAGGAGCGGAAGCCGATTTCCCGCAGCTCATGTCCGTGGAACCGGTGGCTGCCGACGAAACAGGCGATCTTGCCAGGCCCGCGTGCGGTGCGCGCGATCGTCCAGGCGGCGGTGCGCCCGACCTTTCGGTTGTTGACGCCGACATAGGCATTGCGCACGCCCGAGGCGAAATCGGAAAGCAGCGAGAAGACCGGTATCCCTTTGTCCTTCAGTTCTTCGATGGCGGTCGTGACCGCAGGGTAATCGGGGGCAACGAGCGCAACGGCCTGGTTGCGGGCACCGAGTGCCTTCAGCTTCTCGACGATCGCTGCCGGTGTCGAGGCCGAGGGAAAGTCGATCTGCGTCTGGATGCGCGCGCTCGTGACCGCGCGTGCTGCGGTTTCGATCTCACGCACGAAGCTCTGATAGAAGGGTTGCATCGGCTTCTGCAGCAGGAAGGCGAGCCTGTATTGCGGCAGATCCTCGAAGACGCGCTGTTTGATCAGGCCGACAGCGTGATATCCGATCGACTGTGCTGCATCATAGACCCGTCGCGCCGTTTCCTCGCGCACGCGGTGGCGGGCGTTGAGAACGCGGTCGACGGTGGCGACGCTGACGCCGGAGGCGCGGGCGAGATCGGAGATGGTGGGACGGCGCATCGGCGTTCCTGATGGATTCGATCATGAATGCAAGTCATTCATGATGTCTTTTGATAGATTATATCAAGCCTGCATTGAGCGCTTTCCAAAGTCAACCTATTCTCCCAGTCAAGGGCAACGGGAGGCGGATCATGGCGACCCAGACGAAGAAACGTGACTACGTCCTTCTTGGCGAAAGCGGCCGCACCGCCGTCGAAACTGGGCTGGCGGCAGCCGAATGGTATCACACCGACGTTGCGCGCAAGGAGATGAAGGCGCTGATGCAGCGCTCCGATGCGCCGGCGATCCGTGACACGATCATCTGGCTCGGCAGCATGGTGGTCCTTGCCGGGCTCGGCATCTATTTCTGGGGCTCCTTGATCGCGCTGCCCTTCTTCCTCGCCTATGGCGTGCTCTACGGCTCGGCCTCCGACAGCCGTTGGCACGAATGCGGCCATGGCACCGCCTTCAAGACGCGCTGGATGAATGACGTCGTCTACCAGATCGCCTGCTTCATGATCATGCGCAATCCGGTGACCTGGCGCTGGAGCCATGCGCGCCACCACACCGATACGGTGATCGTCGGCCGCGATCCCGAGATCGCCGTGATGCGGCCGCCTGATCTGTTGCGGCTGGTGCTTAATTTCTTCGGCATCCTCGACGTCTGGTACGCCGTCGTCGACATGCTGCGCAATGCTTTCGGCGGCGTCAGCGCGACGGAAAAGACTTTCATCCCGGAGATGGAGCAGCCAAAGGCGATCCGCATCGCCCGCATCTGGTTGGCGATCTATCTGGCCACGCTCGCAACCGCGATCTCCATGGGTTCGATCCTGCCGCTGATGCTGATCGGCCTGCCGCGCCTCTACGGCGCCTGGCACCATGTGCTGACCGGACTGCTGCAGCATGGCGGCCTTGCCGATAATGTGACCGACCACCGGCTAAACAGCCGCACGGTCTATATGAATCCCATCAGCCGGTTCATCTACTGGAACATGAACTACCACGTCGAACATCACATGTTTCCAATGGTGCCATATCACGCGCTGCCCAGGCTGCACGCAATGATCAAGCACGACCTGCCCGCGCCGAACCCGTCGATCTGGTCCGGCTATCGCGAGATGATCCCGGCCTTCCTGCGCCAGCTGCGCAACGAGGATTATTTCCTGAAGCGCGACCTGCCGGCCACCGCGCGGCCCTATCGCGAGGAATTCCACAACGAGCTGGCCCCGGCCGCGCAATAAAGACAATCGAGGGACGACAAGATGAGCGGAAACTGGATCCAGGTCTGCGACAAGGACGAGATCGACGAAGAGGATGTCATCCGCTTCGATCACGACGGGCGCACATTCGCGGTCTATCGCAGCCCGGACGACGAATTCTTCGCCACCGACGGGCTCTGCACGCATGAACATATCCATCTCGCCGACGGGCTTGTCATGGATGAGATCATCGAATGTCCGAAGCATAACGGCCGCTTCAACTACAAGACGGGCGAAGCCAAGGGCGCGCCGGTCTGCGTCAATCTCAAGACCTATCCGGTCAAGATCGAAGACGGTGCCGTCTTCATCTCACTCTGAGGGGGGTGGCGTGGTTCATTTCGTAATCCTGGGAGCCGGCGAATGCGGTGCGCGCGCCGCCTTCGCCTTGCGTGAAAAGGGTTTTGGCGGCGAGATAACGCTTGTTGGCGCCGAGCCGCTTCTGCCCTATGAGCGGCCGCCGCTTTCGAAGGCCAGTCCGGCTGATACGAGCGATCCGAAATTCATCGCGACGGCGGAAAAATATGCCGAAAGCGGCATCCGGCTGCTGACCGGCCTCGAGGCAAGGGTTCTCGACGCCGCATTCAGGATCGTCACGCTTTCGGACGGTACCGTGCTTTCCTACGACAAGCTTCTGCTTGCAACGGGTGCGGCCGCGCGGCCGTTCCCCGGCGCGCCGCAGGGCAGCCCGCATATTCGCTCGCTGCGGACGCATCACGATGCGGCGGCACTGCGTGAAGCAATGAAGCCGGGACGGCATATCGCCATCATCGGCGGCGGGTTCATCGGACTGGAACTTGCGGCCACGGCGCGGCTGCTTGGCGCCGAGGTCACCGTCATCGAGGGGCTGGAACGCGTGCTGAAGCGTGGCGTGCCGGAAGAGATCGCCCATCTGCTCACCGAGCGCCATCGCGCCGAGGGCGTCGATATCCGCTGCGGCGTCTCCATCCAGGCGCTGACCGAGGAAAGCGGCAAAGTCCTGATCCTATTGTCGACCGGCGAGGTGATCGAAGCCGACCTCGTCCTCGTCGGCATCGGCGGCCGGCCGAATATCGAGATCGCCGAAAGGGCAGGCCTCGCAATCGACAACGGCATTGCCGTCGACACCCATCTCCAGACCTCCGCACCTGATGTCTTTGCGGCCGGCGATTGCTGCTCTTTTCTGCTGCCGATCTATGGCGGCCGGCGGGTGCGGCTCGAATCCTGGCGCAACGCGCAGGAGCAGGGCACATTGGCCGCGGCCAACATGCTCGGCCTCAACCAAGCCGTTTCATCAGTGCCGTGGTTCTGGTCGGATCAATACGACTTGACGCTGCAGATATCAGGCCTTGCCGAAGGGGCTATCACGCATCAGCGCCGCGATCTCAGCCCGAGTGCCTTCATTCTCTTCCATCTCGACGCCGATGGTCGACTGATCGCCGCCAGCGGCATCGGGCCGGGCAATGCGGTGGCACGCGACATCAGGCTCGCCGAAATGCTGATCGCGGCGCGCGCCCATCCGAACCCGTCAGCACTCGCAGCCAGCGACATCAAGCTGAAATCCCTGCTGGCCGCCTGAGCCCCCGATACTTTCAAAGGAATTGATGATGAAGAAACATAGACGCGCAACCGTCGCCGATCTGCTTTCGGAAAAGGGCAAGCGCCAGCTCACAATGCTGCGCGTCACCTCGCTGGAGGAGGCGGAAGCCGCCGAGAAGGCGGGAATCGACATCGTCTCCGTGCCGCCCTCTCTGCTCGGGCCTGCTTTTCGTGAGATCGCCCCCACTCCCTTTGCCATTCCGGGGCTCGAATATGGCGATCATGTCTCCGCGGAAGACTATCTGCGCGCTGCCTTCGCGGCGCTGAAGGAAGGCGGCGATGCGGTCTATTGCGCCGCAAGCCTGCAGACGATCCGGCGCATGCGCGATGAAGGCATCCCGGTCTGCGGCCATCTCGGGCTGATCCCTTCGAAGGCGACCTGGACCGGCGGCTTCCGCGCCGTCGGCAAGACGGCGGCAAGTGCGGCCGAAATCTGGCGGCAGACCAAGGCGCTGGAAGAGGCCGGTGCCTTCGCCGCCGAAATCGAAGTCGTGCCGGGAGACGTCGCTGCCGCGATCAGCAGCAACACCGCGATGCTGATGATTTCCATGGGGGCAGGCAGCGGCTGCGACGCCCAATATCTCTTCGCCGACGACGTGCTCGGCGCCAATCGCGACCACACTCCGCGCCATGCCAAGGTCTATCGCGACTTCGCCGCCGAACACGACCGGCTGCAGCGCGAGCGCATCGCCGCCTTCACCGAATTTGCCGAGGATGTCAGGACCGGCACCTATCCGGAAAAGCGCCATCTCGTCGGTATCGACGACGCCGAACTGGAGATCTTCCTGCAACGGCTGAAAAGCGAGACGGGCAAAGCTGAGGGCCGCTACTCGACGCTTCCCCCTTCTCCCCAGCGGGGAGAAGATGCCCGCCAGGGCAGATGAGGGGGCGAGCGACGATAGGAGCGAGGCACTGAGCGTAAGCGAAGGGCAATCAACGCCGTGCCGTGTAGCCCCCATCCGCCTGCCGGCACCTTCTCCCCGCTGGGGAGAAGGGGGAACCCACCATTGGCTTCCGTCCCGGCCTGTGTCAGGAATTATCCGTTCGATTCATTCGGAACGGAGTATTCGGTCCCCTGTGACGATCGGCTTTGCGCATGCGGAATTGATTGCGGTGCTCGTCGCGGTGACGGGGGACGAACCGCGCGTCATGACCATCCGCTCCGGCAACGCGCTGCCATCAGGCCCCTTCGAAATGGGGCATCGCACCCTGCAATCAGGCCTGCGCGAATGGGTGCAGGAGCAGACCGAACATCCCGTAGGTTATCTCGAACAGCTCTATACCTTCGCCGACCGCGACCGCAACAACGACATCCCAGGCGGGCGGACGATCTCGATCAGCTATCTCGGCCTCGTCAATGAGCAGTCGGGCGCCGGCCGGCCGGGATGGCACGGCTGGTACGAATATTTCCCCTGGGAAGACCATCGACAGGGACGGCCGGCCGTGCTTGACGAGATCATGGCGAGTCTCAGGAACTGGGCCGATGCCGATCCGGCCCGGCGCGACCATCGCCACCGCCGGGCGGATTTCACCTTCGGCCTCGACGGCGGCGGCTGGAACGAGGATCTGGCGTTGCAGCGCTATGAACTGCTCTACGAGGCGGGGCTCGTCTCGGAAGCCGGATGCGGGGTGGAGGCCAATCTCGGCCGTGCGATGTTTGCCGATCACCGCCGTATTCTCGCAACCGGGATCGCCCGGCTGCGCGCCAAGATCAAATACCGCCCCGTGGTGTTCGAACTGATGCCGGAGAGCTTCACGCTGCTGAGGCTGCAGCGCACCATCGAAGCCTTGGCGGGGCTGACGCTGCACAAGCAGAACTTCCGTCGTCTCATCGAACAGCAGGATCTCGTCGAGGAAACCGGCGGAACCGAAAGCGAAACCGGCGGCCGGCCGGCCAAGCTCTTCCGCTTTCGCCACACCGTTCTCGAAGAACGCGCGCTGGCCGGAACGAAATTACCGCTCTCCCGCAATTGACATATGCTCACCGTGAGAATATCTCTTTGCCTATGATATGCTCAAGTAGAGCATAATTAGGAGCCGGTCATGAATTATCCTGTTTCCGCATCCTCGCTCTACGAGCGCGTCAGCCGCGTCATTCCCAAAGCCGAATGGATGACGTTCGAAAATGACGTCGACGCGATCCTCGAGCTCAAGCGTCGCCGCAACGCCGTCATTCTCGCGCACAACTATCAGACACCGGAGATCTTCCACGGCGTGGCCGATATCGTTGGCGACAGCCTGGCGCTCGCCCGTAAGGCGATCGAGGTCGATGCCGATGTCATCGTGCTTGCCGGCGTGCATTTCATGGCCGAGACCGCCAAGCTGCTGAACCCTGAGAAAACAGTATTGA
The DNA here is from genome assembly GCF_032464655.1 of Rhizobium sp. 25PS6. NCBI lineage: Bacteria > Pseudomonadati > Pseudomonadota > Alphaproteobacteria > Hyphomicrobiales > Rhizobiaceae > Rhizobium > Rhizobium sp. 25PS6. Next base: position 148,147 of record NZ_JAWDIV010000008.1, on the reverse strand, counting down.
TCCCGGATCTCGGCGCCGGCTGTTCGCTGGCGGATTCGATCACGCCCGAGGATATCGCGCTGCTGCGCCAGGCCCATCCCGGCGTGCCGATCGTCACCTATGTCAACACCTCGGCCGCGGTGAAGGCTGCCTCCGATATCTGCTGCACCTCGGGCAATGCCAAGCAGGTGGTGGAATCGCTGGGTGTGCCGAAGGTGCTGATGATCCCGGACGAATATCTAGCCCGCAACGTCGCCCGCGAGACTGACGTCGAGATCGTCGCCTGGCATGGCCATTGCGAGGTGCACGAACTCTTCACCGCCGAGGATGTGCGCCAGCTGCGCGAAAACCACCCCGGCGTCACGGTACTCGCCCATCCCGAATGCCCGCCCGAGGTGGTGGCCGAAGCCGATTTCGCCGGCTCCACCGCCGTGATGTCGGACTATGTCGGCAAGCAGAAGCCGGCACGCGTCGTACTGCTCACCGAATGCTCGATGAGCGACAATGTCGCCGTGCACCATCCCGATGTCGAGTTCATTCGCCCCTGCAATCTCTGCCCGCATATGAAGCGCATCACGCTGGCCAATATCCGCGCGGCACTCGAGGAAAATCGTCACGAGGTCACCGTCGATCCGGCAATTGCGGTGGCCGCGCGCCGCGCCGTCGAGAGGATGCTGGCGATATGACCGAGATTCTCGAGCATCTCACTGGACGCACGGTGGTCGTCGGCAGCGGGCTTGCGGGGTTGATGACCGCGCTGACGCTGGCGCCTGAACCCTCCGTCATCGTCACCCGCGCGGCCCTTGGCGCGGAGACGTCGAGCGCCTGGGCGCAGGGCGGCATCGCCGCCAGCATGGGCGCCGACGATAGCGCGGCGCTGCATCTTGCCGATACGCTTGCAGCCGGCGACGGTCTCTGCAATCCGGCGGTCGCTGCCGGCATCATCGCCGAGGCACCGGCGGCGATCGCCGCGCTGGAGCAGGCCGGCGTACGTTTCGACCGGAATACCGCCGGCGAACTCTCGCTCGGGCTGGAGGCGGCCCATAATCGCCGCCGCATCGTCCATGCCGAAGGCGACGGCTCGGGTGCGGCGATCATCGCAGCGCTGATCAAAGCAGTGATGGAAACGCCAGCTATATCAGTGCTCGAAGGCTTCGAGGCGCGGCGGATTCTGATGGACGGCGAGCAGGTCACCGGTCTGCTGTGCGCCACCGCGAAAGGGGCCGTCATTCTGCCGACATCGAAGGTGGTGCTCGCCACCGGCGGCATCGGCGGGCTTTACGACGCGACCACCAATCCGATCGGCAATTTCGGCCAGGGAATCGCGCTCGCAGCAAGGGCGGGTGCTGCGCTCGCCGATATGGAATTCGTCCAGTTCCATCCGACCGCACTCGATTCACGCCGCAGGCCGCTGGCGCTCATCAGCGAGGCGGTGCGCGGGGAGGGGGCTTTGCTCGTCAACGAACGAGGCGAGCGGTTCATGGCCCGCATATCCGGCGCCGAACTTGCACCGCGTGACGTGGTGGCGCGTGCCATCAGCGCCGAAATCGCCCGCGGCGGCGGGGTCTTTCTCGATGCCCGCGCTGCTCTCGGCAGCCGCTTCGCCGCCCGTTTTCCTGTCATCTCGAGCCTTTGCGGCGAGGCCGGCATCGATCCGGCGAAAGACCTCATTCCTGTTCGCCCGGCCGTTCACTATCACATGGGCGGCGTCGCCACGGATGCAAATGGCCGCAGCTCGGTTCCCGGCCTCTGGGTTGCCGGTGAGGCGGCCTCGACCGGCCTGCACGGTGCCAACCGGCTTGCCAGCAATTCGCTGTTGGAAGCGGCTGTCATGGGCATGCGGGCGGCGCGCGACATATCAGGCCTGCCCGCAGGTTCTGCCGGCGCGATCTTCACCGAGAGACTCCCGGCACCGGCCGATGCATCGCTCGTCCGGCCGATCGTCTCGCGTCATCTCGGCGTGTTGCGCAATGCCGGTGCCATTCAGGGGGCGATCGCCGCCCTGCTGCCGCTTGCCGAAGACAATGGCCCTGCCGCCGATCCGGCAATCGTCGCGCTGCTGATCGCCGTCTTTGCCAGCCTGCGGATGGAATCGCGCGGCGCCCATGCCCGCACCGATTTTCCGCTGAAGCTCGCCAGTGCCAACCGGCGCCAGATGCACCTTTCCCAAGCGCAGGAGATCGCCCGCGCGACGCCGCCCTATGCCCTTGCAAGGAGTGCCTGAGATGAGCCTCGTTCCCCTTCCGCGCCTGATCGTCGAACCGCTGGTGCGGGCGGCCCTTCTCGAAGATCTGGGTCTTGCCGGTGATATCACCTCGGCCTCCGTCATCCCTCGCGATCACCGTTCGACGGTGGTCATGGCGGCCCGTCAGCCGGGCGTGATCGCCGGTCTCGATGCCTCCGAACTCGCTTTCTCTCTCGTCGATCCCGAGATCGTCTTGCGCCGCCATCTTCAGGATGGCGACGCGGTCAAGCCCGGCGACGTGATCGCCACCATCGAAGGCCCGTCGCGCGGCCTGCTGAGCGCCGAGCGCACCGCGCTGAATTTCCTCGGCCATCTCTCAGGTATTGCGACAGTGACGGCAGGGATCGCCGCCGCCATCCGCGGCACCAGGGCTTCCGTCGCCTGCACGCGCAAGACGACGCCGGGGCTGCGAGCGCTGGAGAAATATGCGGTGCGGGCCGGCGGCGGCATGAACCACCGTTTCGCGCTTTATGACGCGGTGCTGATCAAGGATAATCATGTCGCCATCGCCGGCGGCGTCGCTGAAGCGATCCGCCGGGCGCGGGCCGGCGTCGGCCATATGGTGAAGATCGAGGTCGAAGTGGACACCCTCGATCAGCTGCGCGAAGCGATGGAGACCGGCGTCGACGCCGTGCTGCTCGACAACATGACGCCGAATCAATTGCGCGAAGCCGTCGCCATCGTCGCCGGCCGGGCGATCACCGAGGCCTCTGGCCGCGTCACGCCGACAACGTCCGCCGCAATCGCCGCTTCCGGTGTCGACCTCATTTCCGTCGGCTGGCTGACGCACAGCGCGCCGGTGCTGGATATCGGGCTCGATTTCGTCGAGGCCACAACCGCTACGGAAGTAAGCCCGAAACGGATTGCACAGGTTCTGTGATCCCTCATGCCTGCTTCGGCTGGACTTCCTTGTCGCTGTCGAATTCCAGCAGTTCGATCATCACGCCGAGATCGGGCACCGTGTCGTAATAGGCATAACGCCCATGGCCTGACGATGCCGTCGTTAGAGATACGCGGGTCCCTCAGCCGTTGAAACAGCTGAATCGTAAACGTTACGGCCCCGAAGTCCCCTTCTCGACTGCGGCTGAAACGCCAATTCATGGTCATTTGGGCGATCTCGTGCGCTTCGGCATATGCTCGAGGTTCAACTTCAGACATACTGACGGCCCAAGGCAATGGGTGATCGCCTGCATACGAAGGAGGCATTGGAAACCGTCCAGATGCGGGTCGCTCACAAGAAAAAATGCGCCGGAAAACGCAGATGCGAGCTGGAGGTGCGACAAGAAAATTACGAGCTAAGCGCTCTAAATATTAGAACGCTTATTTCTTCAGCCGCCGCCCACTCGACTGCAGGGGAATTTATCCTTTGATTTCCCTCACATAACTGACGATCCTGCCCACTTCAACCTCAACGCCGTCAATTTCGCCTATTTTTTCAGCGCAAGAATTGAAGCGTTTAAAATCTTGCAGAACGCCGGATATTCATGAGACAAAAGACCTGCGAGTAGAAGCGGTCTGAGCCTCGGTTCTGGACATTGCTCGACGGGTAAATCTGTCGAGGAGATGTTCTAATGCAGGGAAAAGCCAGTGATCTCGCCCCGAAATCCGCAGAGATCGACGCTGGATCTGATCACCTTCGCGCGCATCGTTGCTTTGCATGCCTGAGCAGCAAGCGTCCTGAAAACGCGATTGCCAGGCTCGTCGCGGATGGCTTCGATCCGGAGCGCGCTGCCAATCACTATCCGTCCTTAAAAACCGAACACTAATTGCGAAAGGTCGACCCATGTCCCGCACCAAGCTTGCCTTCTATGCACTTGCCGCAACCCTTTCTGCCGGCGCCGCCTCCGCCGCCGACAAGGTGATCTTTCAGCTCGATTGGCTGCCGGGTGGCGACAAGGCGCCGATCTACGTCTGCATCCAGGAAGGTTTCTGCTCGGACGCCGGCCTTGAGGTGGAGATCGCCTCCGGTCGCGGCTCGACCGACGCCATCTCGCGCCTTGCCGCCGCGTCCTCCGACATCGGTGTTTCCGATATCGGCGCCCTGATGGCCGCCCGCGCCAATGAAGGCGTGAAGGTGACCGCCGTCATGTCGCTGTTTAACAAAGGGCCGCATGCCTTCTACGTCGCCAAGGGCGGTTCGATCGCAAGCATCGCTGACGTCAAGGGCAAGACGATCGCGACGTCGCCCTTCACATCGTCGAATGTCTACCTGCCGCTGGTGCTGAAGGATGCCGGCATCGACATGGCGGATATCAAGATTATCAAGGCAGATCCCGGCGCACTCGGCCCGATGCTGATGACCGGCAATGCTGATGGCATCATCGCCTGGATGACCGACCTGACGCGCTACAGCAACCAGGGCAAGGAAGCTGGCAAGGCGATCGTTGCCCTGCCATGGTCGGCAGCAGGGCTCGAGCTTTATTCCGCATCTATCATCGCCAGCGACGATTTCCTCGCCAAGCGTCCGCAGGTCGCCGCCCGCTTTATCTCCGCCTACAAGAAATCCGTCGAGTTCGCCAAAGAGAATCCGGAGAAGGCTGCCGCTGCTGTCACCGCCATCGTACCGGAACTCGGCTCGGAAGATGTCCAGGGTTCCCTCAAGGACACGCTGCCGTTGATCTTCAACGAGGTGACGGAGAAGGACGGCCTCGGTGCCTTCGAAACCGCCCGCCTTGCCGAAACCTGGCGCCGTGTCTCTGAAGCGCAGGACATCGATCCGGCCAAGCTCGATCCGGAAACCACGGTCAACCGCACCTTCGCCGTAGCGGAGTAACCGCCATGGCGATGCCCGCTATCCTCTTCGACAGGCTGGGACAGGTTTTCGAAACCCGGTCCGGGCGCACGGAAGCCCTGCGCGACGTCAGTTTCGATGTGGCCCGGCATGAGTTTGTCTCGATCCTCGGCCCTTCGGGTTGCGGGAAATCGACCCTACTGCGCATGATCGCCGGCCTGTTGAAGCCGACGTCCGGCTCGGTAGACGTCTTCGGTCTGCCGGTGACGGCCCCGCGTGACGACATCGGGATCGTCTTCCAGAAGCCGACGCTGCTTCCTTGGGCGACAGTCGAAGACAATGTCGTGTTTCCCGCCCGCCACAAGACCGGCCGGGTAACGGCAGTGGAGCGCGTGCGGGCGGGTGAATTGCTGAGCATGGTCGGGCTTGCCGGCTTCGAGAAACGCCTGCCGGACGAACTGTCCGGCGGCATGCAGCAGCGTGTCGGCATCGCCCGCGCGCTGCTCATGGACCCGGATATCCTGCTGATGGACGAACCCTTCTCGGCGCTGGATGCCCTGACGCGCGAGGTGATGGGCTTCGATCTGCTGCGCATCTTCTCCGAACGTCCGAAGACCGTGGTCTTCATCACCCACTCCGTCAGCGAGGCGGCGCTTCTGTCCGACCGCGTTTTGGTGATGACCGGACGGCCGGGCTCGATCCTGACGGAAGTCACCGTTCCCGTCGGCCGGCCACGCGGCCCTGAAACTGCAAAGGACAAGGCGATCCATGACCTCTCCGATTACCTCCGCGATCTCCTCCTCACCCGTCACGCGGCGTGAGGCCATGCAGAGCCGTACGCCGGTCGCGCTGCTCAAGCAGGTGCTGGCGTTGCCGGGCATCACGACCGCCGCGGCCCTGATCGGCACGGTGCTGCTATGGGAAGCGGCGGCGCGGCTCCTGTCGATCCCGACCTATCTGCTGCCGCCACCAAGCGCGATCCTCGGCTCGTTCTCCTCTATCGGCTTCGAGCGCTGGATGGGTCACATCGCCGCGACGTTGCGGGTGGCGCTGATCGGTTATGCGATGTCCATCGTTATCGCCATTCCACTCGCGGTGCTCATGATGCGCTCGCCATTCCTGTCGCGAACGCTCTATCCGCTGCTCGTTGTAGTGCAGTCGACGCCGGTGGTGGCGATTGCGCCGATCATCATCGTCGTGCTCGGGGCCGGCGATGCGCCACGCATCGTTATCACCTGTCTCATCACCTTCTTTCCGCTCGTCGTCTCCACCGCAACGGGCCTTGCGGCAACCCCGCCGGAGCTGATCGAGCTGTCGCGAAGCCTGCGCGCCTCGGGCTTCCGCGAGATCACCCAGATACGCCTGCCGTTTGCGGTGCCCTACATCTTCTCGGCGCTGAAAATCTCGATCACGCTTGCCGTCATCGGCGCCGTGGTTGCGGAGTTCTGCGCATCCGAAGCCGGCGTCGGCTATTTCATCCAGCTGTCGACCTCCCTGTTCAAGCTGCCACAGGCCTGGGCCGGCTTGCTTGTGCTCGCCGCCATGTCGCTCTTGCTGTTTCAGGCCGTGGTCCTGACGCAGAAGCTCCTCTTTCCCTGGAGCCTGCCGAAAAACGGCTGAACCCATCCGGAGTAGAAGCAGTCGGGCCCTGCCCGGACATTGCTCCTCAACCGCCGGTTCGCCGGCATTCACGTAAGGAGAATGATATGAATATCCAGACAGACACCCTCGCGGAACTCGCTAAGGAGGCGACCATCGGCGGCATGGGCACGACCGTTGACCGGGAAATCCCCGTCATCGACCTTTCTGACTTCGACAACCGCAAGCACGAGATCGCCGATGCACTCTGGCAGGCCTCGGTCGATATCGGTTTCTTCCAGGTCTACAATCACGGCATAGCCCAGGACGATATCGACGCGGCCTTCGACACGGCCTGGACATTCTTCGAACTGCCGGCGGAGGTTAAGGCGAAAACCCCGATGCCGAAGGGCATCAATGCCGGCTGGGAATTCAAGGCGCAGGTCCGCCCCTCCACCGGTACGCCGGATAACAAGGAGAGCTTCCAGCTCACCCGGCCGGACATGATCCGCCTCAACCTGTGGCCGAGCGAAGACGATCTTCCGGGCTTCCGGGAAAAGATGCTCCGCTTCGAGCGACAGAACTGGGAACTCGGCATGCGCATCCTCTCCTGCTTCGCGCTGAAGATGGGCTTTGCCGAGGATTTCTTCACCAAGGCGCATGACCCGTCTTCGGACCAGTATCAATCGACGCTGCGCCTCATCCACTACATGTCGATGGAAGGCGCCAAGCCGGAAGACTTCACGTCGTGGCGTGCCGGCGCGCATTCGGACTTCGATTGCTTGACCATCCTTCACCAGAAGGAGGGCGAAGGCGGGCTCCAGGTGTGCCCGGGCAAGGATGCAGCCCTGAAGGAATGGACGGATGTTCCGCCGCGCAAGGGCTACATCACCTGCAACATCGGCGACATGCTGATGCGCTGGTCGGACGACCAGCTGCAGTCGACGCTGCACCGGGTGCGCATGCCGCGCGAGAATGAGTACATGGGCCGCCGACTGTCCCTGCCCTTCTTCTGCCAAGCAAACCGCGATGCCGTCATGCAGGGTCCGCTCGGCAAATACGAGGCGATCACCGCCGGCGAATACCTGACCCGGCGCATCAACGCCAATTTCGCCAAGAAGTGACGTTGAAGATGGTCCGTTGCGGTGACATCGTGGAACAGTCAATCCGACTCCCGTCAGGCAACGGACCCATCATGCTTCATGGACGCGCGCTGCGTTATATCGACGAGGTGGCCCGACAGGGCTCCATCCGCAAGGCGGCAAAGACATTGCATGTCGCCGCCTCTGCGGTAAACCGCTATATCCTGGAGCTTGAGGAAGAGCTGCAGGCGCCCATTTTCGAGCGCCTGCCGCGCGGCCTGAAACTCACGAGTTCCGGCGAGATCCTCATCCAGCACATTCGCGAGACACTGCAGGCGCATCAGCGGATGCGGGCGCAGATCCAGTCCCTGAAGGGGCTCAATCGCGGCGAGGTGGTGCTGGCGACCATGGCAACGCTCGCTGCGGGCCCGATTGCCGAGATCGTTGCCGCCTACCGAGAAAAACATCCGCAGGTCAGCCTGCGGATCATGGTCGGCGACCGGGCGACTGTTGCGGAGATGGTTGCGCTCGGCCAGGCCGATCTCGCCATTGCCTACAACCTGCCGGACGATACCCGGCTGCAACGCGCCGCCGAATTCCGCCATGCGCTGGGAGCCGTCGTCGCGCCCGCCCATCCCCTCGCAAACCGCAAGACCGTGCGCATGTCCGATTGCCTGCTCTACCCGCTGGTTCTGGCGGATCGATCGCTGTCGCTGCGCGAGGTCGTCGAGGCGACTGCTCCGGCGCGTGCCACCCTTGTTCCCGTCGTCGAGACCAATTCGATGGAACTAATGAAGCGCCTTGCCCGGACAACGCCTCACATAACCTTCCTCAACCGGCTCGATGTCGACCGCGAAATGGCGACCGGCGACCTAGTCTTCATTCCGCTGACGGGAACCGGCTCGCTGCAACGGCTCAATATCCTCCACCGCGCCCGCGGCTCGCTTTCGCCCGCCGGCAGCCATTTCATGCAATTCGCGCAGGAGCGTCTGCTCGCCTCGTTCGACCAGAGCTGAACGCTCGGCAACCCATCCAATAGAGACCCACCATGAACGATCTTTCCCTGTTTCCCACCCTTGCCTCCCGTCTGGCGAGACAGGAGCGCATTCGTCTTGCGAAGGCGCGCGTCCCGGTCGCGCTGCTAGCAGATGGCGTGCCTGGTGGTGCGGAGGTGGACAGGGACGGTTCCGCCCTCGTAGATATTCTGGTCGAGAACGGCGGGATCGCTGCGATAACGCCGGCCCTTGCCGATGGTGGCGAAGATGCAGTCGCGCTCCACGGCCGCCATGTCTGGCCGCTTCTGATCGACGCGCACGCCCATCTCGACAAGGGCCACACCATGGGACGTGCTCCCGATTCCGGCGGCACGCATCCCGGCGCGCGCGCCGCGACGACGGCGGACCGGCTTGCCCACTGGAATGCCGACGACCTCCTGCGACGGATGGAATTCGCTCTTGCAACGGCCGACGCCCATGGCGTGGCCGCTATCCGCACCCATCTCGACAGTCACGAGGGGCAGGCGGAAATCACCTGGAGCGCGTTTGCCGAAACGCGCGAACGTTGGAAAGGCTGCATCACCTTGCAGGCTGCCGGCCTCGTGCCGCTCGATGCCTATCGCGACGACTATGGCACCCGCCTTGCCGATATCGTTGCCGTCCACGGCGGCTTGCTCGGCGGCGTCACCCGCGCCTCCGGGGGCACCCATGGGTCAGGCCTCGACGATATCGACCTGCTGCTCGACCGGTTGTTTGCGCTGGCGAAGGAACGGGAACTGGATGTCGATCTACATGTCGACGAGGCGGCACAGGCCGACGCCCTGCCGCATGTGGCGCGTGCCGCCATCCGCCACGGTTACGAGGGGCGGGTGACATGCGGCCACTGCTGTTCGCTTGCGCTTCTGGGCGAGCAAGAATTGCGCGACACGATCGCGCTGATCGCCGATGCCGGCCTCTCGATCATCACGCTGCCGACCGTCAACATGTATCTCCAGGATCGTGAAGACGGCCGCACGCCACGCTGGCGCGGGGTCACGCCCGTGCAGGAGTTGCATGCGGCTGGCATTCCGGTCGCCGCGGCCGGCGACAATTGCCGTGATCCGTTCTTTGCATATGGCGATCACGACATGCTGGACACCTGGCGGCAAGCGGTGCGCATCCTGCATCTCGACCACCCCTACGCGGATGCGCCCGCTCTTGCCGGCCCGGCACCCGCTGGCATCATGGGCATCGACGACGGTACGATCGGCGTCGATCGTCCGGCAGACCTGATGATCCTGGAAGCCTGGAGCCTCGACCAGGTTATCGCCCGTCCGCACTCCGACCGCGTCCTCCTCCGCAAGGGGATCTTCGCCAACAGGACATTGCCCTCCTACAGCATGCTCACAGATTTCCAGACCGCTTGAGCCGCTCTCTAGCCAACCTCTTCCACATCCCCGGACACGATATCTCCTCCGGCCATCATCGAGAACTGCGTGCTGCGGCGATGAACCTGTGCGCGCAGATCGCTCGGGCATGAACCGTCGAGGCGCGGCCGGCCTAGAATTGCCTTGCGATCTTTAAGTTTACGATGCTCGTACCACTTTTCCGCGAGACAAAGGCTGAGCATATCGTCACCGAGCATGACAATCCGGCCGACTGGCGCCGCTTCGCCCGGCGTTCGATCGAGCACATCAAGGCGCTCGGCCTTTAACGCCGCCGCGGGATAGCGGCTGGCAAGGCCATCGACAGCGGAAATAACCTCCCGCCACGACACGCAAACCGCAGCCTCGCGAAAGTGTTGGCAAAGCATTTCCTCCCCGTGTGGCGGGAGAATATGCAAATATTCGATGAAACTTCTTCTTTTTAAAGCAAAACCGCTATGCGCCGGGCTCTTATGGCTCTAACATGTTTTTGATTGGCCGGTGCGCTTGCGCGCCTTGGCTTTCAGGGGTGAGAACCGAGATGCAACGGACATCCGGAAGATGCTGACGAACAGGCTGTGCCTGCTCGGAAGACCGCGATTGCTGGCGGCGGGGAAGGAACTCCCCTTGCCGGAGAAGTCATATTTTCTCCTCGCCATGCTCGCCGCCGAACCCAATTTCGAACTCGACCGCGAAACCGTCAGGCGGCAGCTCTGGCAATCGGAGCTGCCGGAAAAGCGGGCCGGCAGCCTGCGCCAGCTGCTGGCACGCATCGAACAGAGCATTCCCGCCGGCCTTCCACCGCTGCTTGCCGCGACCCGAACCCATATCGGCCTTGCCGATGGCTGGGAGGTCGACGTTCATATCCTGAAACAGAAAGGGCCGCTCGCGCCCGAAGACGGCGACCTGCTGAACGGCGAATTGCTCGAAGGCGTCAAATCGCCGACGCAGGGCGCCGAGGACTGGCTGACCTTTGAGCGCCAGCGTGTCGACGAGTTGCGCTCCGCTCATCTCGCCCGGCTGGTCGAGACATCGGAAGACAGATCGGATGAAGATCAGGTCACGCTTGCCAGGCGCCTGCTGGAACTCGACCCTGCCAGCGAGACGGCCTATCGCGCCTTGATGCGCACCTATGTCAGGATGAACGATCCGGCAGCGGCGCGTCAGGCCTATCTGAAGTGTAAAAGCCAGCTGAAGGACGACTTCGACACCGAGCCGGAAGAAAGCACCACCGCTCTTGCCCGCGAACTGAACCTGGTGCCGGCGGCACAGGCGACGTCAGGGCATTCCCAGCCGGCGTCACATCTGTCCGGCAATTCGGTCGGCCAACCGCGCATCATCATCCTGCCGCCAGAAAGCATCTTCATCGATCCGCTGATGGAGCGCGTCGGCAGGGCCCTTCTCGAAGATGTCACCATCGGCCTCAGCCAGCAGCGCGGCTTCAAGGTGATCGCGGCGCATACGAGCCTGGAAATCCTCAGCCGTTCGATCGATCCGTCGCGTGCCGTGCCCGGTCCGCTCGACCTCAGCTTCGACTATGCGGTCTACGTCACCATCCAGGGCCGCGACGAGGATGTCTATGCGACCTGCCGGCTGACGCGGACGACGACTTCGGAGGTGATCTGGGCCATCGAACTGCCGCTGGTCATGCAGAAGATCAGCGAATCCTTCGCGCATTTGACGCGACGGATCGTCTCCTCGCTTGCCGACACGATCGAGCGTCACGAACTGGCGATACCGATCGGCGAGGCGCCGCCGTCGGCCTACCGTCTCTACCTGGAAGGCAAGCGGCTGATCGCCCAGACCGACCTGCAGCATCTGCGCCAGGCGCGCAAATGGTTCAAATCCTCGCTCAATCGTTATGAACATTTCTCCGCCGCCCATGCCGGCATGTCACGCGCGCTCGGCATGGAATGGCTGATCCGCGGCATGCGGGACAAGGAACTGCTCGACGAGGCGAACGGTGCTGCCCGGCAGGCGCAGCAGTCCGACCCGAACAGCGGCCGGGCCTATCGCGAACTCGGCTTCGTGGCGCTTTATCGGCGCCGCTTCGACGAAAGCCTGGAATATTTTCAGCAAGCCCAGGATCTCAATCCCAACGATGCCGACATCCTGGCCGACTATGCCGATGCGCTTTCTCATGATGGCGATTTCGATCGAGCGCTGGAGCTCAGCCGCGCTGCCTTCAAACTCAATCCGCTGCCGCCGGACTACTACTACTGGAACCTCGGCGGCATCCACTTCATGCGCGAAGAGTATGAAATGGCGATCGAGGCGCTGGAACCGGTGAAGACGAAGCAGGCGACGGCCCGCCTGCTCGCCGCCTCGCATGCCATGGCAGGCGACACGGGCAAGGCCAGGAATTACGCCAGGATAGTGCTGGAAAACTTCCCCGATTTCCGCAGCGAGGACATCCGCCATTTCGTCCCCGATCGCGATCCCGCCTATACGGAACCGCTGATACAGGGCCTGCAACTTGCCGGTCTTCCCTGATTGCACCGCCTTTTAACGAAGCCTGTAACGCTTAAATGACGGAGGCAATGTTTCTTTCCGATGGTTAACCGCAGCAAGGCGCTGCCCGACCAATCGGAGATGAAACATGAAGACCAATGCTGACACCACTGCAGCTCAGACACAGTCACTGCGCTTCTCTGCAGCCGCCAGAGCGGCCCTGAAGCAGGACGAGCTCAACGTTTCCGCCAATGCGCTCGAGAGCCTGACGCATGCGCTGAGGTTCCGCTAAGGAACAGATCGGTATGTCCGCTTTCACCGACCTTGAAACGCTTGCCGGTGACCTTAAACGATCATCGGCCGGTGTCAGCGATTATCATGACCGCGCGGTCACGCCGGCTCAGACCCTCGCAGCCATCAGGCCGCATCTGCGCGAATTCGGCATTACGCGCGTCGGTCTGCTGACCGCACTCGACGTTCTGAACATCCCCGTCGCCTTCGCAACGAGGCCGAACAGCCATACGCTTTCGGTCTTTCAGGGCAAGGGTATCGACAACGATGCCGCCATGGCCTCGGCGGCGATGGAGGCGGTCGAGACGCGGATCGCCGAAATTGCCCCCGCCGACCTGACGCAGGCGACGGTCGAGAGCATGCGGGCGGAGCGTGCCGCGATGATCGATCTCGACAATGTCGCACGCTGCGCACCCGACGAAATCGGCAGCAGTCCTATTCCGTGGTGCTCCGGGCTCGACATTCTTTCCGGCAGCAGCGTCTTCGTGCCCTGGTGGCTCATCGGCCTCGACCATCGCGGCGAGAGACCGCCGGGCTTCGAGCAGTCGAGCGATGGGCTTGCCTCCGGCAACACGCCGTCCGAAGCGGTCCTGCATGGGCTTTGCGAGTTGGTGGAGCGTGACGCCTGGGCCTTAACCCAACTGAAATCGCCCGAGCGCCTGAAGGAGAGCCGCATCGACCCCGCCTCCTTCGGCGATGCGGTCATCGACGTCATGACCGACCGGATCACCCGCGCCGGCATGAAACTGCTGTTGCTCGACATGACGACGGATATCGGCGTTCCCGCTTTTCTGGCCGTCATCATGCCAGGGAATCTTTCCGACCGTGTCGACGCGCGCTGGTCACATGTCTGCGGTGGCTGCGGCTGCCACCCCGATCCCGTGCGCGCCGCGCTGCGCGCCATCACCGAAGCGGCGCAGAGCCGGCTGACCGCGATTGCCGGCAGCCGCGACGATTTCTCGCCGCGCATCTATCAGCGGCTCGACAGGAGTGCGGCGATGCAACAGGTGGTCGAACTCTGCGAGGACAGCGGCCGGATGCGCTCGTTCCAGGCCCGCGATCGCCGCCCGGCGATGATCCAGGACACCATTGGCCATATTGCCGACCGGCTGGCGGCGACCGGCATCGAGCAGATCGTCGTCGTGCCGTTTCCGCATCGAGCCCTGCCGGTCTCCGTCGTCCGGGTGATCGTGCCGGGGCTGGAGGTCGATATTTCAGGCCAATATATCCAGCTCGGCATCCGCGCGGTCAATACTATGAGAGGAGCCGAATCATGAAGGTGCTGTTCGTCGGCCCAAGCCTTGGCAGCGATCTTGCCGCGGCAAGAGCCATGTCCCCCCGCATCGATTTCCGGCCGCCGGCCGCTGCCGGCGACATCCTGAAAGCCGTTCAGGACGGCGCCACCGCGATCGGCCTGGTCGACGGCTATTTCGGCGATCTGCCTTCGGTCTGGCACAAGGAAATACTTTACGCACTCGAACATGATGTCGCCGTTGCCGGCGGCGCCAGCATGGGGGCGCTGCGGGCAGCCGAATGCGCGCCCTTCGGCATGGTCGGGCTCGGCTCGATCTTCGAAGATTATGAGTCCGGGCGGCTACTCGACGACGAGGCCGTCGCGCTGGTGCATGCGCCGCAGGAGCTCGGCTGGCTGCCGCTTTCCGTACCCTGGGTCGATTTCGAACCGACCATCGATGCGCTTTACGCCAACGGCGAAATCTCGCTCAGCGAGCGCAAGAAGCTGCTGCTTGCCGGCCGCTTCCTGCATTTCTCCGAGCGCACCTATGCCAAGGTGGCCGACGAGTGCCATTTCCGCAAGCCGCGCCGCGACCACATCCTCGCCGCCATCCGGGGGAACCGTGTCGAGCGCAAGCGCGGCGACGCGTTACTGGTGCTGGAATGGCTGCGCCGGGACAAATTCCGCCCGGTCAACCGTGACTGGCGCTTTGCCGCGACCTCGCACTGGGAACTCCTGCACGCCGAAGTCACGCGCAATGCGGTTCCTGTAACGCTTGAATAACGGTCGCGGCGGAAGATGAAGTCATGATGGAATCGTAGGGTTCCACGACCAAAGAGGGCGGGAACAATGTTTGAACAACACAACGAAGGTACCGGCAGCGAATACGCAAGGATCTTCCGGCTGCTGTCGGCAGCCAAGGAGGAGGCTGAAAAGCTTCAGCTGCGCAATCTGATGCACCTGACGAACATGGCGCTGCTGCAGGTCGTCATCGATTGGGACGGCATAGATCCCGACAGGGAGCTTGACGTCAATCTCGAAAAGCTGGTTGGCAGCAAAGCCAAGATCGCAATGAAGGATGCCAGCGAGAATCTGATCCTGATCGATCGCCATTGATCTCGATCGATTGCTATTGATCCCGATCGATCGCCATTGATCCGATCGATCCTGGTTGACCCTCACGCGGTCCGTTGGGATCACGTGAAAGACAACCGGTCTATTCGGCCGCTTCACTATCCAACTGTTCGGTATTGGCAATCGCCTGGACGAGCTTCAGGATCTTCTTACGAAGCGCCTCGTTCTTGATCGAAAAGAACGCCGCATTGAGAAGGACGCCTTCGCGCGAAATAACGAATTCCTCGCTGGGAGCGGGGTTGTCGTTGGCATTATCTGGGGTCGACAGGTCGTCGAAAAACGTCCTGACATCGACCTTCAGCGCGCCGGCGATTTCGACCAGCATGCTGGCGGAAACGCGGTTGGAGCCCTTTTCGTATTTCTGGATCTGCTGGAACGTTACGCCCACACGATCGCCCAGTTCCGTTTGAGAAACTTTCCTCAACAGACGCTGGATGCGGATCGTCTTTCCGACGTGAACATCGACGGAATGCGGTTCTTCTTTCATCTCATTTCCCTTCTGAAGGCAGCGGACAAGGGGTTATTCGCCATATCCGTGTCAACAACTTTTAGCCGAGATAAATAAGGCTAGCAATTGCTTGCATGTAGATAGAGTTAAACTCGAAAATCGGGCCCTTTTTGTCCCGAAATGGTACAAAAAACATGCCGAAACGGCACATCCAAGAGACCGGTCGCTTTATTTTGTGACATCAGAGCGACCAGAGGCGCTGTGCATTGGCGAAAAGCAGCTTCGAGCGCTCTGTCTCGCTTACGCCGGAAAGCATGGAGTGGGTCGCCGCAACCCAGGTGGAGAGGCCGCCGCCGAGCGTACAGACCGGCCAGTCGCTACCCCAGACGACGCGGTCCCAGCCGAAACTTGCGGTCACATGTTCGATATAGGGCTGCAGCGTTTGCGCCGTCCAGGTCTTCGCATCGGCATAGGCGACGACGCCGGAGACCTTGCAGACGACGTTCGGCCGCCGGGCAATCTCTGATATGCCGGTCTTCCACGGCCCAAAGGCATCCGAGCGGATATCCGGCACGCCACAATGGTCGAGCACGAACTGCACGTCGGGCGCAAGATCGGCGAGGGCGGTCACACGGCTCGCCTGATGCGGCAAGGTGCAAAGGTCGAAGGTCAGGCTGCTACCGCTAATGCGCCTGATGTTTTCGCGGAACAGGGCGCCTTCGGAGACATCATCGGGCACGACATGCAGCACGCGGCGGAACCCCTTGACGAAGGGATCGGCCTTTTGCCGCTCGAGATAGGCGGCGAAGCCTTCCTCTTCCGGCCGGCAGGAGACGATGGCGCCGGCAATCAGACTGCCTTCCTTTTTGGCGAGGCTGGCGACGTGATCGGTCTCTGCCTGTATCGCGGCAGGATCGACGTCGACCTCCATATGCAGCACCGTGGTGATGCCGCAGCGCCGGGCCTCCCTCGCATAGGCCTCGTAGAGGAAATCATGATCGAGATCAGGCACGCCCGAGAGCCAGGGATAGGGCAGCGCCGACCGATCGATGATATGCAGATGGGTGTCGATGAGCACGCTCTTCTCCTCCAGGAATGGCTTCTCGCAAAGCTATCCCTGGTGAATGGATTGTTCAAATAGAAATTCCCGGATCGTGCCAAGGGCTGCCCCTCACCCTAGCCCATCTTTCACGGTTCGCGGGGAGAGGGGACGTGCCATGCGAAACGTAGGCGAGGAACGGAGAGGGCGCGGCACATCCCCTTCGCCCCGTTTACGGGGAGAAGGTGCCGGCAGGCGGATGAGGGGCTGGCATCGGCAATCTCCCGGCCGAGAATGTCACACCCAATTGATGCTCCCAGCCGTCAGGAGGGGGTGACGACATCGGCGCCGGCAAGCAGTGAGAGTTGGGCCGCCGCCTTCTGCACCAGTGTGATCGCCTGGGTGATATCGGGAGCCGACGGCGCGTTGACCAGCGCGATGAAGGGGCAGGTGAGGGCGGCAATGCAGCGGCGGTCCGGCCCGAGAACGGGAGCGGAGAGATTGTAGACGCCGGAAGTCTGGGCGCTGGCCATCATCTCGTAGCCGCGCTCGCGGATCTGGTCGAGACGATCGTAGAATTCGGGGCCGAGTTCGACATCCGCGCGGCTGCGCACATGTTCGGAGATCATCATCTCCCGCTCCTCCTTGCTGCGGAAGGCCAGCAGCACATGCCCCGATCCGGTGTCGAAGAGGCTGATATGGGCGCCGATGCGGATCGAAAATCCCCAATAGTCCGGCGCCTCCTGCTGGGCGATGACGACGGCAGCACCCCGATCGAAGACGGCGAGATGATTGGCCTGGCGCGTGCGCTGGGCAAGATCGCGCATCAGCGGCGTGGCGTAAGAGGCGAGCCGGCGCACCGGCGCGTGCAGCTGCGCGAGGCCGAAGAGCTTCAGCGTCAGCGAGTAGCGGTCGCCATCCAGCCGGGTGACGTAACCGCGGCGCACCAAGCGATCGAGCATGCGGTAGAATTCGTTGGGGCTGCGGTCGAGCCGTTTGGCGATATCAGCCTGGGTGAGACCGCTGTCGACGCCAGCGAGCAGCTCCAGGATATCGAGGCCCTTGTCGAGGGCAGGAGCACGATAGCGGTCGGACTCGTCGGTCTCCATTCCTTCCTCCTGTGAATACTACTCTGCATATACGCAGAACCGCAGCCGGAAAAGGAAAACTTCGCACTTGACCCCCGGCCAATCGTCTGTTTGTCTATAAACAGACAAATCACCACTGAAAACGGTCGGCGCGAAAGCGAACGGCTGAGATACCGAAGGCGCCCGAGCGGCACGGTCATAAGCAAGCCGGGGACAGGGAGGAAGACCGTGCAGCGCATGGGAATGGTCATCGGTCCTGCCGCCGGCGGAGATCGCCGAAAAAGCAGCCAATCAGCTGAATCCCCCGCTGATCTGCCTATGCAACAGCGCCAACTCCTCCATTTAACGGAGAGAGCCGCGCACCTCCGGAAGCAGACCGGCGCGCTCCATCACGACCGCGCTTCGCCAAGACATAACCGCATTCCATCGTCCAGCGTAGACAATTCCAGAAAAGGCCCGTGACATGACAAATAGACTTTCCGGCAAGACCGTTCTCATCACCGCCGCCGGCCAGGGCATCGGCCGGGCGACGGCGACAGCCTTTGCCGCGATCGGCGCCAAGGTCCACGCGACTGATATCAACACCGAGGCGCTGGCGACGCTGGCAGCCGAAACCGGCGTTTCCACCCATAAGCTGAACGTGCTCGAAGAGGATGCGGTCAAGGCTCTGGTCGCCGAGATCGGAGCCGTCGACGTGCTGTTCAACTGCGCCGGTTTCGTCCATGCCGGCTCGATCCTCGAGATGAAGGATTCCGATCTCGAATTCGCCTTCGACCTCAACGTCAAGGCGATGATCCGCACCATCCGCGCCGTGCTGCCGGGCATGATCGAGCGCAAGGACGGGGCGATCATCAACATGGCCTCCGTCGCCTCCAGCATCAAGGGCGTGCCGAACCGCTTCGCCTATGGCGTGACCAAAGCGGCGGTGATCGGGCTCACCAAGGCCGTCGCCGCCGATTACGTCGGTCAGGGCATTCGCTGCAACGCCATCTGCCCCGGCACGGTGGAAAGCCCGTCGCTGCAGGATCGCATGCGCGCGCAGGGCGATTACGACGCGGCGCGCGCCGCCTTCATCGCCCGCCAGCCGATGGGCCGGTTGGGCTCGCCGGAAGAGATCGCCGATCTCGCCGTCTATCTGGCCGGCGCGACCTACACGTCGGGCCAGGCGATCGCCATCGACGGCGGCTGGACGATCTGATTTCAACGGATGCGGTCGGCCCGGCAGTCTTGCCGGCCGGCCCGGCCACTGCAATCGGCTCTCTATAATAGGCTCATTATAATCGGGAGAAACAACCATGACCCGCATCACCGACCTTCGTGTCTTCGATCTCCGCTTTCCCACGTCGCAAAGCCTGGATGGATCCGATGCGATGAATCCCGATCCGGACTATTCGGCGGCCTACGTCATTCTCGATACGGATGCGCCTGATCTTGCCGGCCACGGTCTGACCTTCACCATCGGCCGCGGCAACGACATTTGCTGCATGGCGATCGAAGCGATGCGCCATCTCGTCGTCGGCGCCGACCTCACAGAAGTTCTCGCCCATCCCGGCAAATTTTGGCGGCATCTGACGAGCGATAGCCAGCTGCGCTGGATCGGCCCGGAAAAGGGCGCCATTCACCTGGCGACCGGCGCGGTCGTCAATGCCGTCTGGGATCTGCTTGCCAAGCAGGCCGGCAAACCGGTCTGGCGGCTCGTCGCCGAGATGTCGCCGGAAGAGATCGCCGACATCGTCGATTACCGCTATCTCACCGACGTTCTCACGCGTGACGAAGCGGTCGAGATCCTGAAGCGCGCCGAGGCGGGCAAGGCCGAGCGCATCGCCATCCTCGAAAAGGAGGGCTATGCCTGCTACACGACTTCGGCCGGATGGCTGGGTTACGAGGACGATAAGTTGCGCCGCCTCTGCCAGGAGGCGATCGATGCCGGCTTCAACCACGTCAAGATGAAGGTCGGCCGCGACCTGGAAGACGATATCCGCCGCCTCAGAATCGCCCGCGAGGTGATCGGCCCCGACCGCTACTTGATGATTGATGCCAACCAGGTCTGGGACGTCGGCCAGGCGATCGACTGGGTCAAGGCGCTCTCCTTCGCCAAGCCCTTCTTCATCGAGGAACCCACAAGCCCTGACGATGTCGCCGGCCACCGCAAGATCCGCCAGGCGATCGGCCCGGTGAAGGTCGCGACCGGCGAGATGTGCCAGAACCGCATCATGTTCAAGCAGTTCATCGCCGAGGGCGCGATCGATATCGTGCAGATCGATTCCTGCCGTATGGGCGGGCTGAACGAGGTTCTCTCCGTGCTCTTGATCGCCGCCAAGTTCGACCTGCCGGTCTGGCCGCATGCGGGCGGCGTCGGGCTCTGCGAATATGTGCAGCATCTGTCGATGATCGATTACATCGCGGTGTCGGGCACCAAAGAAGGCCGCGTCATCGAATATGTCGATCACCTGCACGAACACTTCCTCGACCCCTGCCTGATCGAGAACGCCGCCTACATGCCGCCCACCCTGCCGGGCTTCTCCATCGAGATGAAACCGGCCTCGATCAGCAACTATACGTTTCGAGGCTAAGGAAACTTCGCTGACTGCATGTTAAATTCCTGACTTTTACAGTCTTTCCTGCCGACGATGGGCTTCCAATCTGACGGGACTGCTCCAATTCACTTGGAGGCGGCGAAGCTTGCTTTTTAGAGCGCCGAGGAATAGTTTTGAGATGTGAATGCGGAGGGGGCCCAGCACCAGCAGGCCAGCAAATTTTATTGAACTTAGACAATAGAATGTTTGCGATCGAGCCATGCCCAAGTTTCACTGCATCAAGAGACTGTGCGCTTATCTGCTGATTATCGCAGCAATGCTGCTATCGATCGGCACGGTACATGCAGCCATCACCGAGGAGAGCGGACGCCGCGTCGCCCTCGTCATCGGCAACTCGGTCTACAAGACGCTGCCCTCGCTTCCCAATCCTGCCAATGATGTCGAAGAGGTCGCGACCACGTTGCGCGCGGCCGGTTTCGACGTGACGATCGGCGTCAATGTCGACCGCATCGGGCTCGAAGATACTGTGCGCCGCTTCCTGCGTTCGACCAGCAATGCCGAGGCCGGCCTCATCTACTATTCGGGCCACGGTATCCAGGTGGCCGGCCAGAATTTCATCGTGCCGGTCGATGCGACACTGGAGACGCCCTATGACGTCGAGACGCAGACCATGCCGCTCGACCTCATCCTGAACCATCTCAAGCAAAATTCGCGGGTGCAGCTGATCTTCCTCGACGCCTGCCGCAACAATCCTTTCAATGCCCAGAAATTCTGGATGGCGGAAAAACTGGAACCGGTCGGCGCCACACGCGGGCTTGCGCGCATCGACAGCGATCTCGGCAGCCTGATCGCCTTTTCGACCGAACCCGGCCAGGTGGCGCTCGATGGCACCGGGGCGCTCAGCCCCTATTCCGAATCCTTCATCAAGCGGGCGAGCGAACCGAACAAGGAAATCCGCCAGGTTCTGACCGATGTGCGCCGCGACGTGATCGCCATGACCGACGGCAAGCAGGTCCCTTGGGAAAACTCCTCGCTGATGGACAGCTTCTATTTCATTCCGGCGCCACCGCCGCCAAGCGTCGAACCGATGCAGCAGGTGAGCGTGCCGGAGGGTGCGGCCACGACCAAATTGCCGATCGCCCCGCCGCATGACGAGACCGGCTCGGCGCTGCTCGTCACTCTCAACCAGCTCCCGAAGACCGGCAAGCTCAGCTTCGACGGCAAGCCGGTTGAGCAGGGCGCGAAGATGCCAGCCACAGCACTGACGTTACTGACCTATGATTCATCGGGTGTTGCCGCCGGAACCGTCGGCCTAATCGGCTATACCGTGAGCGACCCTTACGGCCAGGCAACGCAGGGCGTCATTGTGATCACCGTCTCGGCCGATGCGGGCGCCAAGCTCGCCCAGCTCGAACAGGAAAAGCAGGTGCGGCTGGCCGATGCCGACGCTTATCTGAAGACCCTGCCGCGCGACGTGAGCACGACGATCGGTGTCGGCCCTGTAGAAGCCAGCCTGCCGGTCGTGCCGGCATCGGCCGCGGAGATGACGTTCAAGGTCGCGGCCCTGCCCGACAAGGGCACGCTGCGCGCCGGAGACCGGGTGATCGGGCTCGGTCACGTGCTCGAAGCAGCCGATATTCCGGCTCTTTCCTACGAGCCGCAGATCGGCACCGAAAACCAGCCATTCGCCCTGACGCTGCAGGCCGCCAATGACGACCTGCCGCCGGCCACCGTCACTTTTAAGCCGACGCTCGACGCCTGCGATAGCGCAGCCGCAGCTCCGCTCGACCTGCAGGGCGTCACCGCGGGCAAGCTGCCGAATGAGATCGATCCAAGCGTGGCGGTGCCAGCCTGCACAGAGGCGATGAAGGCTTATCCCGAGGTCGCGCGCTTCGTCTATCAGCTCGGCCGCGCCCAGCTCGCCAACCGAGAGACGAAGACGGCCTTCGCGACGATCAAGAAGGCGATGGATGCCGGCCATGTCCGGGCGATCGACCAGCTTTCCAGCCTGTACATCGTCGGCGCGTCCGTACCAGCCAATCCCGCGAAAGCGAATGAAATCGTACAAGCAGGGGCCAAGAAGAACGACCCCTACGCCTTATACACTTACGGCAAAAGCCTCTTTTACGGGCGGGGGGTTAAGTCCGATACCGAGCAGGGCCTCAAGCTCATGCTGCAATCGGCGGACCTCGGCCATACCTTTGCGATGAACGAGCTTGGCTACATCTTCCTTAATGGAGTCAATGTTCCCGCCGACCCGCAGCGCGGCATTCGCTTCTATGAGGCCGGCCTTGCACGTAATGACATCTATTCGATGAACAATCTCGCGCTGGTGTACCGGTCGGGAAAGGCCGTACCTCAGGATCTCGGCAAAGCGCTGGAGCTTTTTACCAAAGCAGCAGAAGGCGGCCAACCTTTTGCCCCCACCAACCTCGGGCGCATGTACAGGGACGGCATCGGCGTTGACGCCGACAAAGCGGCCGCGGTGAAGTGGCTGGAGATGGGCGCGGAACGAGGCGATTATTGGGGGGCGCTTGATCGCGCCAGACTCGCAAAAAATGAGGTCGCGGATCCGGAGAGCATGGTAATTGCGGCGCGTTATTTCGCGCTCGCAGCCGCCGTTAACAAGCCACGGATAGGTGACACGAAGAACCAGGCGCTGGCCGAACTCAAGTTACTGCCAAGCGCAGCGAAGAAGGAGGCGGAAAAAGCCTTCAGCGCCGAGTTGACTGCTCAGGAACGAACGGCCTTGCCAAAAACTAAGTCGCTCGACGCGAAGCTCGTTGAGCTCGCCAGGGCGACATGGGCAAAGCGAAATCCAAGGTATGATCTCTTCTGAAACGGCGATCCGGGGGCGCCCCACATGACCAGCAAACTCATTTTCCGTGTACTCATGTGCTCGACATTTATCGCCGGCTCCAGCGCCATCCTGCAGGGTTGCGTCTTCGACCCGAGCGCAAAGACACTGTTTGCCAGTGAAGAGCCGGCCAGGAACGTCACGCCTGCGAGGAAAACCACGCCCGCTGTCCGGCGAGTTGCCACCAAGAGCAACGAGCCGGCTTTTGCCCGCTCCGACAACGGTGCCGGTGGGAATTCCAGCTCCGGCTCCAGCTCTGGCGGCGGCATGGGCGGCGGCTCTGACTCTGGCGGTTCGGACAGCGGCGGCTCTGGTGGAACCGGATGGGATTCGGATCGTCGCTTGAAGACGCAAATTCGTCGTATCGGTACCTCACCCTCCGGAATTCCAATCTACGCATTCCGCTATGTCTGGGGTGGCCCGCTTTTTATCGGCACCATGGCTCAGGACCTGCTTTTGATCCGGCCTGATGCGGTCATGCAGACTGCGTCCGGGTACTATATGGTGAATTATGCGCGTCTCGACATCGATATGGTTTCTGTAGAAGAAGGTATTTCGTTGGCGACGTCAGGAGCCGCCGCTGTAGCCATAGCACTGTCTGTCAACGCCGCAAGCCGCCGCCCACAGGCACAACCCCTATCGTCTGAAGGTTTCGTTCTGTCAGCAATATGATCGAGAAGACGGTCGACTGGTCCATGAGATTCCTCTCACAGGAATTCTTTAGTTCTCATGTAGGGCCAGCGGCAACATGACCGCTGTTTGAGCAATCTATATCTGTACCCTCGTCTATGTCCGGGCGGACAACGCGAGATTTTTCAACCCCACACATGCGACACGTCAAGCCACTTCATCAAGCATCCGGTCTATCGGGATTACTGCAAGCGTCGCCATCAATGGACTTCTGGAAACGGCGAAACGGCGGCTGACATCAAGACCGGCGGCGTGACTCCCGCCTCTCAACCGTCGAGCCCCTTGAAGCGCACCGGCTGGTAGCCGCGCATCAACAGGCTGCCGAGCGAATAGGTATTGCGGCAGACGCGGCCCTTGCAGGCATTCGGCGAGGCTTCCATCACCTCCACCTTCTTGTCGGCCGTGAAGCGCATGAACAACAGCACATGCGAGCCCGGCTTGTTCAGCGCGTCGCCCGGCCGCATCGACCAGGGGTCGGAGAGGCGCTTGGTGATCCCGGGGATGGCGCGCGTCGAAACGTGCATCTTCAGGCCCCACGCATCGCTGACGAAACCGGAGCAGTCGACGCCGAGGATGCTGGATTGCGGCGCGCTCTTGGTGCAGACATTGCCGGCGGTCTGGCCCTTTTCCACGCCGCCGATGAAATTTTCCAGCGACGTCTTGCAGCCCCAGCAGTAGGGAACACCCTTGACCGTCTGTCCGCGCTTGCCGATCAGGTAGATCGGGCGACGCAGCCGTTTCATGTTGACGCAGCCAGGTCCCGGATCCCTACCATAAGCGGTTGATGTCACCAGCCAGTTCAGCGTCTCGAAGCCGATTGCCCGCTCGATGACGTCGCTGCGCGATTTCGGCACGATCGCCACCTTCGGCGTCTTGCCAGGCTTGCCGGCAGCCGGCTGCTTGGCCGGCCGAGCGACGTCAAGCTTGCGGCCGGGCTCCCGGCCGTCGAGCCGCAGCACCTGCGCCCGGCTTTCCTGCGATCTCAAATAGAGCACGTCGCCGCGCGGTCCGATCGCCACGAAGCGCCTCGAAAATACCGTGCCCGGTTCGATCGGCAGGTCGTAGACCCGGTCCATCGCCCCGTTCGGCGTGAAGCGCACCACCAATATGCCGGTGCGCTCGGGCCGATCGGCGGGCACCAGCTCGACCAGCGCATAGGGCCTGCCTGTCGTGTCGATGTCGAGAAGTTCGACGGTGCCGATCCGCCCTTCCGAGGCGAGCTGCAGCGAGAGGAAATTCTCCTCCGAGCTCGCGCGCCGCAGCAGGATTTCCGCCTTGTCGTTTGCGGCAGCCCGGACCTCGGCAACGATATCGCCGAGCCCGCGGCTCGGAACATATTGAATGACCGGCGGGCGGGCCTCGGGCCGGCTGGTGCTGCGACCGATCTCGTCGATGATGCTGTTCAGCGGCCCCGGCGATACCGAGCCCATCGAGGCGAAGACCGAGCGGGTGTAGTCGTCGGCATCACCGCCGCCGTCGACGGCGCGCAGCGTCTGCGACCGGCCGTCGGCATCGGTGGAGCGCTCGAGCGGCACGACGCCGTCGGACCAGAGGTAGAGTTCGTTGTGAACGACGGCGAGATCCTCCGGTGTGGCATTTTCCGGCAGCGGCAGGATTTCGGGATCGGCCTGCGAACGTTCGGCGTCGACGGCGAGCACCCGGCCGTTGTTCTGGTCGAGGATGTAGATGGTGCCGTCGTCGCCAACGGTGATCGCCGCCGGCCCGGATGCCTCCGCTTCCTCGTTGGAAGAGATGATGCCGACCGAACGCGCGCCGTCGCCGCCGCGAAGCTCGATGATCGTCGTATCTTTGGCGAAAACCGGGAAGGCGACCGCAAGTGCCGCGGCAAACAAGATATGCGACCCAAAACTACGCATTGCCTCGACCCCCAAAACACCGTCAAGTCTTTAAAATGGTAGGCTAGATATGGCCCCTCAGCAAGCCGTTGCTTTCCAAACGATTTGGAGATCTGCGCCGGCGATAGTACAAGATCATCTCTCGAAGCTTTGTCGGCAGGAAATGCTTATGCTGGAATGGAACGGTGACGAACTGGCGCTCGACATAAGCTTGCTGGAGCAGGTTCGCGCGGCGCGGATAAACTTCTCAGACCGCGTCTGCGCCGCCTCGGCCAGCAAGGACGACAAGCATCTGGCCCAGCTGCGCTCGGAGCCGACCTATCTGATGGCCGAGTTCCTCTATTCGATGAAGGTCTTCGGCATCAGCACCGCCGAGGACATCGAACGCTTCGCCGATCTGCACAATGATTACGTGGTTTCGCTCACCCGCGATCCAGCCAAGCTGCAGCGGCTGGGGCTTTCACAGGATCGTGCGCTCGCCTCGATGTTCACCGCCGACACCAAGCCGCGGCTGATCCAGAACTGGGCTGAGAAGTCAGGCGCGATCGACCAGTCCAATCTCGCCCGTTTCCTCGTCGCGGTGATGTCGAGCGAGACCTGCCGCAAGACGCTGATCGATTTCGAGACGGCGGGCTTCATGCAGCGCAAGCGCTCGCCCTACGGCACCATGGTCGTCTGGTCGACCGGAATGATCGAGGAGATCTTCGGCGAGATGCTGCGCGATCTGCGCCTTAGCCTGCAGCAATTGAAGATCCTCTAATGCATGTCGCCCGGAAGTGTGCAGCGGTTCCGGGCGACATGCATGAAACAAGGAGCGCCGCTGCCAGCCGATTTCACCCCTCCCAATCGATTGGCACCGAGCGCCGTTGCCTTCCTTCCGGCCTCTCCCTATTCTCGCGAGGCTTGTCGCGCAGTGGCGCCAATAAGACGGATTTGACGACGATGACGAAATCCTGGCTCATAACCTTGTCGATCGGCCTTCTGCTGGCGCTGCAGATACCGGAGCTCGCGCATGCCGGCCCGGCCGAAGACGCACTAGCGGCGCGAAACCCCTCGCTTGCGGCGCTGCGTCAACATGACGAAAAGGCCTTTGCCGCGGCGACGGCGATCATCGCCGAACACGAACGCGCCAAGGGGTTGACGCCCGGCGAGACCAAGCTGCCCGATGCGACCTCGCCCGGCCGCGACATGGGCTCAGGGCCCGGCAAGGAATTCACGGTCGACAATCCCGATATTCTCTGGCTCTACAATTCCTCGCCCGAAGGAATGAGCGACCTGATCTCGATTTTGAAATCAGCCGGGCAGAAGCCCAAGAACTAACCGTCTCCTCGCAGTTGAACGGACTATATCAGGCACCGGTTATTCCAGAGCGTGAGTCTTGCTCATGTCTTTGCCTTGCCGGAGTCTTCCACGCTCCAAATAATTTGTAACCCTCCCTCAAGCAAGACAGGCGAAGCCATCCCAATTTCGCCAGTCAGTGCTATTCTCAACTTCAACACAGTGTGAGATGTTCGAAGAGGAGGTTTTCCAATGCCGAACCGCAAAGCCATCCTGGCAGCAGCCACCTTTCTTTCGTTCTTTTCGGTGGTTCCCGCCGTCGAGGCGCAGAACGAACGCACACTGACCGAAGCGCCGGCGCAGACCGGACCTGTCAGCATCACCTTCGATCGCGCTGAACCCAGATACGCCATCGGCGAAGTGGTCGGCCTCTTCATCCAGTCGACTGAGAATGCCTATGTCACGGTGCTGAACGTCTCGCCGAACGGCGCGGTCGTGAAGCTTTTCCCGAACAAGTACCAGACCGACGCCCTTGTCGGCGCTGGCAAGCGCGTGCAGGTGCCGGATCCGGCAAGCGGCGCCAAGCTGCAGGTTTCAGGCCCGGTCGGCCAGGAGCAAATCAAAGTCTTCTATTCCTCCAAGCCGCTCAACATCTTCGCCGATCTCGGCGGCAGCGGCGGCGGTATGTTCCGCTCGATCGACGGCGGCATGGATGCCGTTTCCCGCAGCCTTGAAGAAGCCCGCAGCCTCGGCACCAAGATCAGCAGCAAGACGCTGATGCTGACGACGATCGATAGTCCGGCTGCCATCCCGCCCGTCGCAGCCGCCCCCGCAGCGAAGCCGGTCGAGCAGGCTGCAAAGCCGCCCGTTGCGCCGAAACCTGCGGCCGCGCCGAAGCCGAAGCCGGTAACGAAACAGGAAGTCGCCAAGAAGCCGGAAACGGTGGTGGAAAAACCGAAGCCGGCTGCCCCGAAAAAGGTCGCGCCGAAGCCTGTCGAGCAGGCAACACAACAGCCGCCGAAGAAATACAAGATCGTCACCAACCTGGCGCCCGGCCAGGAGCTTGCCGCCGACGAACTGGAGCTGATCGGTCCGGCCGACACCACCTCATCCACCCGGCCGACCCAGTATAAACAGCCCACGCAGTACAAGCAGCCGAGCCAGTCTTCGCAGACGAAGATGCCGAAACTGCCGATGCCGCAGATCAAGATGCCGCAGTTCAAGCTTCCCGGCGGTTTCAGCATCAAGATGCCGCAGCTAAACCTCGGCCGTTCGGCCGAACCTGCCCAGGCCGGGGAGGAGATCGAGGTAGCGAACGCCGATACGCCTGTTTGCACCGCCCTTCTCGACAAGCTGAACACCGCCGTCGCCGCCAAGGATATCAGTGCTGCCGCGGCTGAGGCCGATGCAATCGCCGTCAGCGCCGATTGCGGCCAGTTCCAGGTGAATGCTCAGCGCCGCGTCGCGGCCCTCAGGCTTTCCGCCGCCCAGGAGATGATGGCCGCCAACCAACCGGTCGCCGATTACGAGCCGCTGCTTGTCGCCGCCGACAGCCCGCAGGTGCTCTGGCAGGCCTCCGCCACGCTCGGCGAGATCTATTTCTCCGCCCGTCGCTTTGCCGATGCCGCCGCCGATTACCAGCAGGCGATCGAGATCATCAAGAACGAGACCCGCACGCCGAAAGCGCCGCCCGCCGAGACGATCTCCGATCTCATCCAGCGCGCCGCCCAGGCCCGCATCCTTGCCGCCAACCCGACGAGCGACAATCCCGAAGGCAGCTTCGTGCCGGCCGAAAAGGATCACCGCAGCGGCGTGCTCGGCGGCATCTATTCCGAGAATGTGCGCGGCATCGTGCCGGTCTCCATTCCGGTTCCGATCACCTTCGATTTCAACAAGTCGAGCTTCACCTCGATCGGCACCGAAGCCGCCCAGGAATTGCTGGAGGCGCTGAAGGAGCAGAAGCCCGGCCGCATCATTCTCGTCGGCCATACCGACCGGCGCGGCGGTGACGACTACAATCAGAAGCTTTCCGAACGCCGCGCCCAGGCCGTCGCCGACTTCCTGAAGAGCAACGGTCTCGACGCGACAATCGACGCCGAAGGCCGCGGAGCATCCGAACCGGTGGACGTCACGGCAACCGCAAACCTCACCGAAGACGATGTCGATGCGCTGAACCGCCGCGTCGAATGGCGCCGCGAATAGGCCGGGCGAGGGGGAATCTGGCCATGACCGCATTCGTTTCCATGGCCGCAGCACTTGCCCTCCTCACCGTGGCGGCCACCAACAGCCTGGCAAAGGTGATCGAGGCGCCCGAGCGTGGTGCGGTCAGGGCCGTGCTGATCGGCATCGACCTCTACCGCAACGTTCCGCCGCTGCACGGCGCCGTCGCCGACGCCGACGACCTTTCGCTTTCGCTGCGCTCGGTCGGCGTCGAGGACATGACGCTCTTGAAGAATGGCGCTGCCGACCGCGAGGGCATCTTCCATGCGATCGAGGCCGTGACGGAAAGGGCAGGGCCTGGCGACCTGATCGTGCTCGGCATCGCCGGTCACGGGTCGAGCGAGCCGGAACGCGTCAAGGGCTCGAAACCGAGCGGCCGCGACGAGGTCTATATCCTTGCTGGCTTCGATACCCGGCTGCCGGGATCGCGCGAGCGCATCTTCGGCGACGAATTCAAGACGCTGATCCGCAAGATCGAGGCCAAGGGCGCCGATGTCGTCTTCATCGCCGATACCTGCCATGCCGGCGGCATGACCCGCGACGTCGATCCGCGCGGCGCCGAGATCACCTGGCGTCAGGCGCCTTCCTATACGATCGAGGAGGACGACCTCGCGCCGATCTCGACCACGGCGGACGCGCTGTCCACCGGCTTCGATTTCAAGCGGCTGACCTTTCTCGCCGCCGTCGACGAAAACACCAAGTCGCCCGAAATCACCATTCCCGGCATCCCGCAGAAACGCGGCGCGCTGAGCTATGCCACCGCCCGCGCTTTCGAGGGGGCTGCTGACCGGAACGGCGACGGCGCCGTCAGCCGCCGCGAACTGTTCGAATATGTGCGCCAGGCGGTCTATCAATTCACCAACCAGCGGCAGAACATCTTTACCGAAAGCCCGCCCGGAACCGATCTCGATCGCGCGGTCGTCTATCATTACGAAGGGGCGGGGGCACAGGCGGCGGCGGAGAAGTCAAACGCCCCGCTGCCCGCCGAGCCCGCGCCGATCAGCGTTGCCGCCCTCGGCTCCGAGCCGGTGCTGCAGGGGATCGACCCAGCGGTGACGCCGTTCAAGCTGACGGAGGGTGTTGATGCCGAACTCGTCTTCGATCCCGAAAAACACGAGGCGATTGCCGGCGGCGATGTCGTCGCCTCCGGCGTCGGCGCCGGCGACATGCCTTTCGTTGTCGACCGGATGGCCGCACTCGACGCGCTGAAGCGGCTCTCCGAGACCAACCCGCAGACCGTGCGCGTGACGCCTTCCGACACCGTCCATCGCGAAGGCGAGCGCGTCGGCGTCACGGTTTCGGATCTATCAGCCCGCAAGCTCGTGCTCTTCGACGTTACCGGCGATGGAACCGTGCAGTTCCTCTATCCGGGCGAGAAGGAGGTCGATGCCGAGATGTCTCAGACCTTCGAGCTCGACCTTTCCGTCGTCGCACCTTTCGGCACGGACCTGCTCGTCGCCGTCGCCTCTGACACCCCGATGCCCGACCTTATTGAATTCCTGAAGCAGAACGACAGGCGCC
This sequence comes from Rhizobium sp. 25PS6, assembly GCF_032464655.1. Taxonomy (NCBI): domain Bacteria; kingdom Pseudomonadati; phylum Pseudomonadota; class Alphaproteobacteria; order Hyphomicrobiales; family Rhizobiaceae; genus Rhizobium; species Rhizobium sp. 25PS6. The sequence goes on along the minus strand of NZ_JAWDIV010000008.1, from coordinate 117,490 downwards.
GCACCGCCGGCAATATCGCCAAACGCCTCGGCGAATTCCTGCCCGAGGGCGCGCGCGTCGGATTTACGGTCCTCTATACCTCCGCCGGAGCCAAGCTATGAGCACGTCGATCAGCAGGATCCTCAACGTTACGGCCATCATGCTGTTGCTCGGCTCTCCGGCTCTTGCGCAGCAGGATACCGATTTCGCCGGCGAGGATGGCGGGCGGGTCATCGGCGGCCAGACAGCCAAGAAGGGCGAATGGCCCTGGCAGGTGAAGATCCTGGCACCCGATCCCGAACAGCGCGGCCGCTTCGGCGGCCATTGCGGCGGCTCGCTGATTGCGCCGCGCTGGATATTGACGGCCGCCCATTGCGTCACCAGCGGCCGCTCCGGCAAACAGGATCTCTTCGCCCGCGACCTGCTGATCGTCGAGGGCAAGTCGAAGATTGACAAGGTGATCGCGGTCGACGGCCCCGACAAGCCGGGTCTTGCCGTGGAAGAGGTGATCATTCACGAGGATTTCGACCGCAAGGTCTTCGCCAACGACATCGCCCTCATCAAGTTGAGCGAGCCCGCCAAATCGAAGCCGGCGATTCTTGCCTCGGCCTCGGATGATGAGGTGGAGGCCGCTGGCCACCCGGCCGTCGTCACCGGCTGGGGCTACACCAAGGCCGATCACGGCTGGGACGACAAATATCTGCCGACAGAGCTGCAGGAAGTGGAACTGCCGATCGTCCCGCGCGAGGATTGCCGCGCCGCCTACCGCGACAGCTCGATGCGCATGAACCCGATCGACGAGCGCAACGTCTGCGCCGGCTACGCCAAGGGTGGCAAGGATGCCTGCCAGGGCGATAGCGGCGGACCGCTGGTTGCCCAGCGTCCCGACAAACGCTGGATCCAGCTCGGCATCGTCAGCTGGGGCGCCGGCTGCGCCGAGGCCGAACATTACGGCGTCTATACTCGTGTTGCCGCCTTCCGCGACTGGATCGCCGCAAAGACCGACGGTGACGTGCCTGACGTCGAAGGGCCTGCCGCCGACGATCAGGTTGCGTCCACCACGAATAGCGGGACGAAGCAGAGGAAGTCCGGACAGGAAGAGGCCAATCTCGCCATTACCCCGCCCGCCGGCGATACAGCGCCAGCCACTACGACCGAAACGCCCGACGCACCCGCCGGCGATACCGCGCCGTCTGACCAGCCCGTCGCCGACGAACCCGTAGTTCAGCCGCCGGTCGTCCAGACGCCGGTGATCGAAAGCTCGCCTGGCGACCGCGCGCTGTTGATCGGCATCGACGATTACGAGATGCGCGAGGCGAAACTGACCGGCTCCGCCACCGATGTGAAGGCGATGCAGGTGTTCCTCGCCAAGACGCTCGCCTACCGCCCGGAACAGATCCATACGCTGACCAACCGCAAGGCGACCCGCGAAGCGATCCTGGCCGAGATCGACGACTGGCTGGTGCGCCAGTCGACGCCCGGAAGCCGCGTCTTCCTCTATTTCAGTGGCCAGGGCTCAGAGGAAATGGGTGCGGAGGCGACGACCAGCCCGACGCTGGTGGCAGCCGATGCCAAGTTGGTGCGCGAGGGCGGCAAGGTGACGGTCACCAACCAGATCCGCGAGACCGAGATCGCCGCAAGGCTGAACAGCCTCAAGGACCGCCGCGTCACGCTGCTGATCGATGCCTGCCACGTTGGACCCGGCAGCCGCAGCGCGGTGGCCGCACCCTCCGGCACCGTGCGTTGCCTCGGCCCGGCGCTGGCAGCGCTCGAACCGCCGAACAAATCTGGCAAGGAAGCGAAATTCTCCTTCGGCGGGGAGAACGCCATGGTCTGGTCAGCCGTCAACGCAGGACAGTGGGCGCTCGTCGATAATGAGGCAAAGCCGGCGCTCGGCGTCTTCACCCGCCGCTTCATCGAAGGCGTGCAGGATGGCGTGGCGCGCGCGGCCGACAAGCCGAATGTCAGCAATGCCGCGCTTCTCGATTATGTCCGGCGCAAATCGGACGAATATTGCCGGACGCATGCCGAGGATTGCCGCTTCACCCCGGTGCCGCAATTTTATGGCCAGCCGGATGCGCTCGGCCGGGATGTCATCACCGGCGAGGAGGCGAAGACGCCGGTCGCCGCCGTCGAAAACACGCTGAAGAGCGACAACGAAGCGGGCGTCGCCGTCGACGTGCTGCCCGGCACCGCGGTCAGCATCGGCGACAAGGTGGCGATGCGTGTCTCCACCAAGAAGTCCGGTTACCTGATCCTGGTCGATATCGACGCCTCCGGCAAGCTGACGCAGCTTTACCCGAACAAGCGTTCCATGGGCCTGAAACCATCAGCCAAAAGCGGCGACAACCGGCTCGATCCGGCCCGGCCGGTCGTCGTGCCCGATGCGCGCAATCCCTATACCGGCTTCGAATATGTGGTGGAGGGGCCGGCCGGCGTCGGCATGGTCGTTGCCATCCTCAGCGACAAGCCGATCGAAGTGCTCGACCTGCCCGATGTGCCGACGCCGCTCGTCGGCCAGCGCGCCGCCTTCAACTATGTCTACGATCTCGCCCGAAGCCTCAGGATCGTCGGCGACGACGAGACCGGCGCCCAAGGCAAATGGTCGTTCGATTCCAAATTCTATCGCATCCGCTGAACAGGAGCGAACCATGCCGAAATCCACTCTGCTGGCGGCTCTTGCCGCTTCCCTGATGGCGCTTGCCCCGGCCGCCCATGCCGGCAACAGCAAGGCGATGCTTGCAGCACAAGCCGGGCTTGCGGCCGAACTGATCGACCGGACGCTGGCAAAGGAGGGTGCTGCCAATATCATGGTGTCGCCGGCAAGCCTTGCCGCAGCACTCGGTCTTGCCGCCCTCGGCGCCTCCGAGCAAGGCAAGGCCTCGATCGCCAAGGGCCTCGGCTTCGGCGGCGAAGTGAAGGGACCGGAGACGGCGCTTGACGCGATGTCTCAGGAGAAACCGGCAGCGGCGGACGCGCCTTTGACGACGGCGGTCGCGATCGTCTTCGACGACAAGCTGGTGCTCGTCCCTGATGCGCTCTCCATGCTCGCCGGTCACCGGATCAAGCCCTCGATCGAGGATCTCGACGGACCGAAATCGGTCGAGCACATCAACGGCTGGGTCAAACAAGCGACGCGGGGCGCCATTCCTGTGATCCTGGACTCACCGCCCGGCGGCGGCTTCGTCAGTCTCGGCGCGCTTTCCTTCAAGGCGCGCTGGAAGACCTCCTTCGATAGGGAAAGCCCGGCAAGCCCTTTTCAGCGGCCGGATGGCTCGACGATTTCGGTGCCGATGATGCATCTTGCCGGCGATGGGCAAAAATTCCGCTTCGACGAGAAATTCACCGCCGTCGACCTTGCCTATGCCGGCGAGAGCTACAGCATGGTCGTGGTGGCGGCCCGTTCCGGCAAGGGGGTGGGCGGCGCGGACCTGAAGGCACTCACTTCCTGGCTGCAAGGGGAAAAATTCGAAGCCGCCAAGGGCGAAATCTTTCTGCCCCGCTTTTCCCTGAACGACGGGCGTGATTTGATGCCGATACTCAATGCGATGGGATTGGCGCCCGAGAAGGCCAAGGATGCGGGTTTCCCGGGTTTCACCAAGGAAAACATCAGCCTGGCGCGCGTCCTTCAGAAGACGATGATCAAGGTTGACGAAAACGGCACGCAGGCGGCAGCAGCCACGGCTGTTATCACGGAACGCAGTATCGATCCGAAGCTTATTCGTGTCGTGGCCGATGCCCGTTTTGCCTTCGCGCTTCGCGATACAAGAACCGGCCTGCTGCTGGCCGCGGGCCTGATCGGCGATCCATTACTGGCAGGCGAATAGTATTCGGTTTCATGAATGCAATGAATGCAGGGGGACAAGTGCATGAGAAGTGATCTGATCGCCCGCTACACGATCGGCGAGCCGGTCTATGAGAACGAGTTCATCGTCTATCCGGCCCAGGACAAGCGGATGGACCATGCGGTCTTCATCGTCGCGCCCGATATGGCGCTGAAACTGGACAAGGCTCGTTTCGAGCGGGTCTGGACCTCCATCAACGAGGCCAAATCGCTGACGGCGCGCCGCTTCGTCGAAATCGAGGACCTCATTCCGCCGTCGCCGGAAGACGACAATTTCTATATCGTCGAGAAGCGGCCGTCGAAAACGCTGCACCAATATCTCGACGAAACGGAGATGGTAGCTTACGAACGCGCCGTCGAGATCGGCCGCCACATCCTCGAAGGCCTGGCGACGCTGCATGGCGCGGGTTACGCCCACAATGCGCTGACGGACCAGTGCATCTATGTCTCCGAGGACTATTCCGGCCTGTCGGTCCGGATCGGCAACCTGCACCTGATCTCGAAGATCGGCGAGCATATCATCCCGCCCTATGTCCCGGAATTCGGCGCGCCGGAAATCTATGCCAGCGGCACCTTCTCCGCCTCATCCGCACTCGACATCTACGCAATGGGCATGATCGCCTACAAGCTTTTCCTGCCGCGGCAGACCTATGCCAGCGTCTTCGACAGCGTCATGGTCTGGGAAGACGAGCACCAGCGCGAGCAGAGCTGGAAGAACATCCATCTCGACCCTTCGAATATCTTTCCCCGCCTCGACGTGCTGATCCCGGGCTTTCCCGAGGGGCTTGCAAGCCTGGTGGAAAGGATGCTGAGCCGCGATCCGAGCGCGCGACCGCGCACGGGCGCCGATGCGCTGGGCGAATTCGCCCGGGTGACGACAGGCATCCAGCCGATGTCGTGGGATCCGCGCGGCGGCATGCAACAGCAGCAAGACGCGCCGAAGCCGAAAAAATGGACGCTTGCCAAGCTGTCGATGATCGGCGCGCTGCTCTTGATCTGCATCGGCGTCGGTGTCGTCACCATCCCGAAGCTGCTCCGCCCGGATCCGAAACTCGTCGCCGATGTCGGCATCTGGAAGAAGGAGGCCGAAAGCCGCAAGCAGAAGGCGATCGCCGCCAAGGCGCCGGAGCGCCCGGCCAGCGACCAGGCAAAACTCTCCTACGACACCGGTGCTGCGGCGCTGACATCGGCCGATGCGCTGCTCAAGGACGAAGATTACGAACAGGCGCTTCCGGGCTTCCAGACGGCAGCCATCAATCTCGGCAATGCGCTGATCGGCATCTCGAAGGAGAATGCCGAGAAGGCGAAGGCCGCCGCTTCGGCGGCCGGCGGCGACAAGGCCCCAGGTTTTGCCGAGGCCGATGCCAAGATGAAGACCGCCGCCGACGCGGCCACTGCCAAGCAGATGCATGCTGCGGTCGACGCCTACGACGCATCGAAAACCACATTCGACGATCTCGCCAAGGCGCTCACCGCGCTGGCGGCGGCCGAAAAGGACGCAGCGGCAAAACGCGAAACAGTCAATCGCATCGGCGCCGGCGATAGCCCCGACGTTGCCAAGGCGAGCGGGCTGATGACCGAGGCCAAGGCCAAGGCCGAGCAATGGCAGATGCCGGCCGCAACATCTGGCTATGGCGATGCCGCCAAACTGTTCGACGCCGTCATCGCCGATGTCATGGCGGCGAAGGACGAGGCGACGGCGCTGAAGCAAAAAGTCACCGATCTCAGCGCCTCGATCGCGACCCGCGCCGGTGCTGCCGATCCGACGCTTGCCGCACTCACTCCGAAGATCGGCGAGGCCGACGGCCGCTACACCGCGGAAGCCTATAAGCTGGCGATCGTTGCCTACCAGCCGATCCTTGCCGATCTAGAGGCGCTGTCGGCGCGCGGCTTCTGCCCGGTTTCGGAGACGCTTGCCTTCGAGACCGTGCCGGCCGGAAGTTATTCGCTGGAGAATGTCCGGCTGATGACCTCGTCGATGCAGGAACTCGGCGGCATGCTTGGCGTTGCCAATGGCGCCGTGAAGATCGACAAATCCTTCTGCATGCAGACGAAGGCCGTCACCCGTGCCGAGATGGCGGAATATTACACCGCCAATTCCGATCCCGCCGCAGCCCAGGCCTATGCCGACAATCCGCAGCAGCCGGCCGACGACGTGCCGCTTGCCGTGGCGCAGAACTATACCGCCTGGCTGTCGAAGCAGTTGAACGCTCCCGTCCACCTGCCGTCGGCGACGGAATGGATGGCAAGTGCGGCGAAGATCACGCCGGAAAAACTGCCCGACAATGGCGATATCATCCTGCAATGGAGCGCCACCCCCTGCGAAGCCGGCGGCAATGTCGCCTTCATGGCGCAGGAAGGCTCGACCTTCGTGGTCTGCTCGGATGCGTCGGCCGGCGGCATCTTTCGCGTCACCGCCGAATTGCGGTGAGCGCGGCGAAACTGGGGATAGAATAGGGGAGCGCGTGCGCCGTTCTGCTTCGTTCGACAGCTCGCGTTCAAGCCGTATTATTCGACAAATTTCAATTCCAAATTACAAAATACGCGCGTATATTGAACTGGGGACTACAGTATCCGTGCCTTGAGGGGTCGAGGACAATGTGCTGGAACACATCATCAGCATTCACGCCGGTTGGGTTTGCTTTGCGAGGCCCGGCATCTCGCAAGATCGTATGGACACTGGGCGACGCGGCGCGTCTCCTGATCAACGACTGGCCTTGCGATGACGGCGAGGAATATGTGGCTGCCGTGAAAGCCTGCGTCGACGCATTGAGCGGCAAGATTGCCCCGGAACAATTCCGGGAAGCGCTTCTGCGTGCGGCCGATGAGGCGGGTATCGCCGCTCTATCGCTCGTCCGGCAGGGAGTTGGAGAGCGACGACCGGACCTGCCGTCGAGCGCGCAAAGATAGTTCGCATTTCGAGAGGCTACTCGCCTCTCGACGTCACGTTTGCGCCCCAGCCGCGGACATAGTCCCAAAGCTAGAAAAGCACAAAATGCAGGATGATGAAGCCGGTCCTAGCGCACTTCCTGCGAGGCCGGCGGCAATGTCGCCTTCATGGCGCAGGAGGGCTCGACCTTCGTCGTCTGCTCCGACGCGTCGGCCGGCGGCAACTTCCTTCCGCTGCTTCAAACACTCAGCGATATCACGGACATAAAATGAGAGAATTCGTCTTCGGCCGACGTCGCCGTGCGGTTTAGCGTTAGCAGAAGCAGCTCATCAATCTTGTTCTGCATCTGGCCGCTGACGATGGCGGTCAGGTAGCAGGACCGGCAATCAGCGCCGCGCCGGCGGCTTCACCGCGGCCCGCCGCTGCAGCGCGAAGCGCGCGGCCGAGCAGTTGACGTCGGGAACGAGATCGTAGGTCTGCTGGTAGAGGGTCTGCGCCAGCGTATTGTTGCCGCGGTTTTCCGAGGCGAGAGCTGCGAGCGCCGTGCGTTTGTAGGCCTCGACGATCGGTTCGGCTGCCTTGGCCAGCGCGGCGTCGTCTGACGGCTCGGCTGCCAGCGAAAGGGCGGCATAGGTTGCGTCGCCATCCCTGCCGACACGGCCGCCGACGGCGCCGTTGAAGCTGGCCTCCGAAACCTGACGCATGCGCCGGGCGTTCTTGATGCATGTCGGAATGCGGGCGGCTTCCGCATTGATGCGTTCTGCCGTCGGGCCACCCTCCGCGCTGCCGCTGTCGGAGAGGATCACGTAGCCGATGATGCCGACGATGGCGAGATAGGCGACACCCATGCCGGCGAGGAAGGCCGGCTGCTTAAGCAGCGACTTCTTCGGCTTGTCGTCACCTGCCTTGGATGCCTCCTTCTTCGGCGCCTCCTTGGCAGCAGCTTTGACGACGAATTGGAATTCAACGTCCTTGCCGAGACGGAAGCTGTCGCCGGCTTTCAGCGAGGCCGTCTGCAACAGCGCTTCGCCGCGCAGCATGATCGGGTTCAGCCCCATGCGGCGAATGATGAAGCCGCCATCGCTCTGCCGCTCGATGCGCGCATGGATCGGCGCCAGGAACGGATCGTCGACGACGATATCGGCGTTAGAAGCCCGGCCGATCGACATTTCCGGCCGGTCGAGCACATGGCTGCGGCTCTGGCCGCCGGGACCGGTCTGCAGAAGGCTAGGCTTGTTTCCGCGAAAGAAGGAAAAGACCATGATCAGAACATCCCACTCGACATCATCTCGACAATTGCAGGCGCCAGCACCAGAAGCAGGATCGATACGACGATCATCATCGCCGGCATGACGATCTTGGCCTTCAGCTTTTCACTGGCCCTGTCGGCCTTTTCCCAGCGGCGGAAGCGCAGGTCGCGCGCATGTTCGCGCAACAGCTCGACGCGGTTACTGCCCTCGACTTCGCCCTGGATCACGGCGCGGATGACGCGGATGACCTCTTCGGCAGTCATGCGACGCTCTAGACGCTGCAGCGCCTCGATCATGCCGGTGCCGAGCGCCACATCCTTCAGCGTCTGTTCGATCTCCTCGCTCATGACAGTGCCGGGTGCCGCTTCGGCATAAAGCCTCAGGCTTTCCGGCAGCGTCGCCTGCGCCTGCTGCGTCATGACGACGAGATCGAGAAAGTAGGGAAATTCGCGCGAGATGCGTTCCTTGCGATCCTGCGCCTTGTCGTCGGCGACGACCCAGAAATAGATGGCGGGGATCAGGCCGAGGATCAGCCCGGCCACGAGCCCGCCGATGACGCTGCCGCTGGCGATGCCGAACAGCAGGCCGAGCAGGACGAAACCGAAAAGGCTCAAAACAACGAGCAGCGCGATATATTCCCGCCCCGTGACGCCGCCGAAAGGCCGGCCGCCATAGATCAGCTTCTGCTCGAGCTGCGCGCCGTAGTCGGCCAGCAGCGGCTCGAAATGCGTCAGCACGAATTCGACCGGCGTGCGCATGCCGATGCTGTCGACGATATTCGGCGGCGGACCATCGCCGCCCGCGGTCCGGCGCACCACCTGAATGCTGCCGAGCATATCGCCGATCCACCAGACGAACAGCGCAGCCGTGATGCCGGCAAAGACGATGGTGATCGCGGCGAGGGGTATCTGAGACATCATACCGACACCTTCATCATCGAGCGCATCCAGAAGAAACCGGTCGCGTAGAGAATGGCGCCGACGATCGCGATGACGATGCCGATGGCGTTGCCGAACACCTTGTCGATCAGTTCCGGCTGACCGAAGAAGATCATCAGCATCATGAACAGCGCGCCGCCATTGACGACGCGAAAGTTCATGCGCGCCTGCGACGACGAGGTCGTGATCTTCTGATCGAGCTTCCAGATTTCCTTGAAGGATTTCGACATTTCCGTCAGCGGCTCGGAGATGTCGCCGCCCTGGCGGGCAAAGAGACCGAGGGCTGCGTCAACCATCTTGAAATGCAGGCTCGGCACGTTGCGGCCGTGGCGGTCGAGCGCCTCGACCAGGCCGATGCCGAGCTTCTGTTCGCGGGCAATGCGCTCGAATTCGCGCGAGGCGGGCATCTGGCCGGTATCGGCCACCGCATTGACGGCGATGGCGAGCGGCTTACCGGTGCGCACCGCCGAGACGATCTGGTCGACGGCATAGGGCAGCTGCGATTCGATCTGCAGCCAGCGGCGCTGCAGATAATAACGGATCACGCCCTTGGGCAAGAAGATGGCGACCGGGATTGCGATGACGAAGCCGAAGATCGGCCCGAAGATTAGCGAAATCACGATGAAGACGACGATCGCCGTGATGCCGTAGGCGAGGATCATCGTATAGGGCGGAACGGCATCGCGCCCGAAGACCTGCGCCGCCTCGCTGGCGAGCGCGATGTCACGCTCGGTGGCGCGCAGCAGCGGCGCCGGCCAGCGCACCGGCGCGCCCCAGACGAGCAGCCCCGCCGTTATTGCGCCGAGGGCGACCGTAAAAATCTGCAGAATGCTGATATTCATCGCTTTGCCCTCAGACGAACATGTCCAGTTTTTCGATTTCGCCGTCGTCGTTGAACTCGACGAGCTCGGCGACGAAGCTCGGCAGGTAGCCGGTAAAAGCATGCACGGCCTGGCCGCCGGCGCGGCCGACGAGATTGAAGATCGGCTCGACGATGATGAGGCCGGTATCCGGATCGATGCCGATCACCTCCGATATTTCGGTGACGGCGCGCCGCCCGTTCGCCAAGCGGTTCAACTGCACGACGAGCTCGACGGCGGCAACGATCTGCTGGCGGATCGCCATGACAGGCAGCGAGCTCTGCCCCTGCAGCACCATCACCTCAAGGCGGGTCATCATGTCCTGCGGCGTGTTGGCATGCGCCGTCGTCATCGAGCCGGCATGGCCGGTGTTCATCGCCTGCAGCATGTCGATCGCCTCCGCACCACGGCACTCGCCGACGATGATGCGGTCGGGACGCATGCGCAGCGCGTTGCGCACGAGATCGCGGATGGTGACGCTGGTCTCGGATTCCGCCGTCTTCGGCCGCGATTGCAGGTAGACGACATGAATGCCGTCGAGCTGCAGTTCCGACGTGTCCTCGACGGCAACGACGCGCTCACCGACCGGGATGAATTGCGACAGGCTGTTCAAGAGCGTCGTCTTGCCGGAGCCGGTGCCGCCCGAGACGACGATGTTCTTGCGGGAGCGGACGGCCGCCTCGAGGAAGGCGCGCATCGGCTCGCTGAGCGCGCCGGCGGTGACCAGCTTGCTGATATCGAGCCGCGACTTGCCGCCGAACTTGCGGATAGTCAGACAAGCGCCCTTGACCGCCAGCGGCGGAATGACGGCGTTGACACGCGAACCATCCGGCATGCGGAAGTCGGCCATCGCCTCGCTCTCGTTGATCGAGCGGTTGGAATCGACGGCGATGCGCTCGATCACCTTCATCAGCTGCCGCTCATTGGCGAAGGCGAAGGGATAGCGCTCCAGCAGGCCGAATTTTTCGACGTAGATCTCGTCGTAGCGCGTGACCATGATTTCCGAGATGACGTCGAGATCCATCAGCTCGGAGATCGTCCCCCAGCGATACATCAGCTCCTCGATGCTGGAGCGCAGGTGCATATGGGCGATCTCATAACGGTCGCCGGCGTTGAAAAGAGCCTGCCGGGACTGGAAGGCGGCGCTGAATCGCGTATCGAGCTGCGCGAAGTCCGCGCGGGTGGATTCGAAGTTCAGCTTGAGCTGCAGGGCCGAAATCAGCGCCTTGCCGACGTCGAAGAGGCGGCGATTGTCCTGCTCTTCGCGCGACAGGCTTGCGGCATTCGACGAGCCGTCACGACGCCCCGTACGGGCAATGCGTTTGGCCAGCCAGCGATAGACGGCGTTCTTGATGACGAGGATGACGAGATCCTGCGGTGCAGCGTCGAGCGCCTCCTTGATGAACATGTCGAGGCGCTCGCGGATTCGGTTTCGCGTGTCCTCGCGGCCGAAATCGGCGGATTTCACCAGCCGGTCATATTGCGTGTCCTTCAGCAGGCGCTCGTGAATTTCCATCTGCAGGGCGAGTACGCGTTCCTGATCGGGAAATTGCGTGACCACTTCGGCGGCCGCGGCCGGTTCGACGAGCTCGATCGTGACGTTCGGCACCCAGATCGACATGCCGGCCGAGACCGCGACCGGCGTGCCGGCCCGAAGCGGCTGATCGTCGACGCGCGTCGGGTTGCGGCCATGATGCTGCACCGACCAGCCCTGGCCCGACTTCCGCAGCACGAATTGCGGTGAAGAGACGTGGCTGCCGCGCAGCCGCACGACGCCTGCGCCGGCGGGCAGTGTCAGCGTGCTGCTTTCGCCGACGAAATAGGTCTCGTTCGCCGAGAGCGGGATCACCTCCCGACCGCTGCCGTCCTCATAGGAAATCTTCAACAGCATGGCTCATTCTCCCCCGGCGTCACATGCGCGTCCAGTTGATGCTCGGCAGGTCCTCGACGGTATTGTCGGCCGGATTGCGCAGCACGAGGTTCAGGCTGCCGTTCGACTGGCCCATGGCAAAAATCAGCATTTCAGCTTCCGACGGCGTCACTTCAACGGTCACGTTGTTGTAGGTGCTGTTGGCCTTGGTGACCGCACCCTCCGCTGTCGTCGCCGCGCCGACGGCCAGAACCTTGACATTCTGCAGGAAGGTGCGGGTGACGACGCGGGTGCGCGAGCTTATGCCGAGTTTATAATCCTGCGCCTGTTTGCGGTAGGCGTTGACATCGTTCTCGTCGGCGCCCGGATACTGGGTGAGATAGTTCTTCAGCATCTGCTCGACGGGCGACTGCGGCTGGGCTGGAGCCTGCGGCTGTCCGGCTGTGGCCGGCGCCTGACCAGGGACGGCAGGCTGGCCTGGCACGGCAGCGGGCTGGCCAGGGGCCCCCGGCTGGGTCGCGGCGGCCGGCGCCACGGGCTCGACCGGTTCGTCGACCGTGCCGATGATATCGACATAGCTGCCTGGCTCGACGAAATGGCCGACGGCCGCGGCAGCGTTGACGGGAAGGGTCAGCGCCCGCTTACCCGGCGCGATCATTGTCGTCAGGCGTCCGCCGTCGGTATCGTCGAAATACTGGAAGAGCAGCACCGAGCCGGCCGGAATATCGCTCGCAGCCGTCCTGTCCTTCAGCCATTCCTGATAGGCGCTGGCGGCAGGCACCGCGAGTTTGGCGAGCGCCCCGAAGCTTTCCGGCAGCATCACCGGTTCGGCGAGCATGTCGGGCGTGATCGCCTGTCCTCGCGTGACCTTCCTGTCGGGCTGGAGCCGCATGAAGGCATAGGCCGTCTGCTCGTTCTTGACGCTCTCGGTCCAGAAGTAGAGCAGGACGCCGGTGATGAGCCCGACGATGACAGCCGCGATGAGCTTCCAGTTCATGGTGTTATTCCCCCTACGAAGGGTTGCCTGATTTGAATGACCTCGACGGTTCGGCCGTCGGTTTTGCTGCGGGTGTACAAAACATTGGCCTCGACGCTGCCGCGCCGGCCATAAAGCGCGGTGACCCCGCCGCGCTGCGCTGGCGGCGTCTCGATGGTGAAGCCGTCGCGGGCAAGCAGATCGGCGCGCTGATCGGACCAGCGCACGGCCGACAGCGTGCCTTTCGACACGACCGTGCGTGACGTGTGGCCCTTGTCGCGATCGCCGATATCGCTCAGCACCTCGACACCGGCCGGCGGACGCAGCGACTGCGGCAGCTTGGTGACATCGGCAGGTGCTGCAAAGGCCGGCAGCGTCGAGGCAACATCGTCGAAGCGGCTCATCAGCACCTCGGTCATCGGCGCATCGGCCGGCCTGCGGATCATGATCGTGACGCCCGGGATGGGCGCTCTCGCCGAAGAATTTGCAGGGTCCTGACGTCTGAGATAATCGAGGGCAGCCTCGCCGTCGCCGTCGAAGAATCGCACCACCACGGCGAGATCGTCGCGGATGCGGCTCGTCTTCGGGACGATCAGCATGTTGGCGGCAATGACGGCGGTCAGTTCTTCCTTGTCGTTGCTTTTCGGCAGGGCGGGTCGGGTATTGACGGCCAGTACCCGCAGCCACTCGTCGGTGATATCGGAAATGCTGCGATCGCTCTGATAGGGCGTGAATTCAAGCGGTTGGCCGTTGATGACGAGATCGCGCGGCGCCCGCTCCGGCGCGCCGAGGATGCCGGCCAGCATCGAATTCAGCGTCACCCTCAAATCCTTATAGATCTCGGCGCGAACAGGTGTCGCCATGGCGGCGGCAAGCCCGATGACAAGCACCAAACCGGTGTGATAGCCGGCGAGACGAAAGGAGATGCGCGAGCACTGTCTCATCTTATTTCGCTCCCGGAAAGACGCCGTCGAACAGATCGCCGGAATCGTCGGCCACGCCACGGATTTCCCGGCGCAGGGTCGGATCGTAGCCTCGGCGCGTGGTATCGTTGTTATGGGAGGCAAACAGAGTCGAGTCATCCACCGTGAACGCGTCCTTCCAGCGAAGGCTCCTGATCGTATCGAGATCGTCGGAATCCCTGAACTTGTAGACTCGATCGGCCGTCGCGGTGACGAGCTGCGGCTTCTCATTGGCGAGGTCGCCGACCATGTCGCCGAAATCGCGGCCGTCGCTCTTCCAGGTCTTCTGTACGTCGTCCCAGACAAAGGTGCGCTGCGGGTCGCCGCCGCCTTCATGCGATGGTGTGCGTGAGCAGCTCATGGCGTCGCGTCCGGGCAGTGCCGGCAAGGCCGGTATCGGGAAGACGTTCGAGAAATCCGACGTGCAGGACAGGCCGTTCGCCTCGGCGAAGGCGGCGTTGCGCATTGCAACCATGGTTCCGACCTTCTTGGTGGAAATCTTGTTCGCATGAATGACGAAAATCACGATCAGCAGGATGACCGGCGCGGCGAGCACGAATTCAATCGAGGCGAGACCGCGCCTATCGCGGTGCAGCCGCATCAGCAGCCCGCGGCCGGGAGGACCGCTCATAGGCTCAGTGTGTGTTGACGGCAGCCCAGGCATTGGCTCCTCCTCGGTCGAAGACGCGGGTCAGGCCGGTAAAACTATCGGCCGCCGGGCTCTGCTTGATGGTGTTGGAAACTTGGCCGATATCGTCGGCGAGTGTCGCGGGGGCAAGCGATGCCAGCCAGTCCTGGGTGTAGAGGTCGAAGGCCGTGTAGTTGTGGACCCAGCTCTGCGCCAAGGCGTAGGCGGACGGTGTCTTGTCCTTGAAGATGCGGATCTGCAGCCTGGCGCGCGGGGCGCGGGAAACGATCGCCAGCGTCTGGTAGTCGTCGAGCTGCTCGCCGCCGAAGGGCGTGAAGTTAAACGGTATGCGTCCTTTCAGCCAGTAAGGCTTCGGGAAGGAGATGACAGGCAGGGGAGCACCCGCCACGGAAATCGCGCCACCGGCTGGGCCGCAGACCTGATTCCAGATCATGTCGAACTTGCGGGTGAAATCGTTCTCGTCTTTTGTCTGCTTGTCGGAATAGCGCGGCGGTACGTCGATCGGCAGCTGGAAGGGGTTCACGATGCCGAACTCGATGCCGAAGAGTTCCTCGGCGATATAGAAGCTGCCATCGAGCAGCAATTCCTGCCACCAGCTGAGATCGCCAAATTGCTCGATGATTGCCTTGAACGGGACCTTGCTCAGATAGGCCGGGCCGAAGGCTTCATAAAAGATGTAGAAGTCCACTAAAGCATCGTCGATGCCGCTCTCGTGGTTGACCCAGTCGCGGATATGGCTGCCGTCGACGCCGCCCGCGGTCAACGGGCCCTTGCCGTTGGGGAAGCCACGTTTGGCAAACTCGCCGCGCATGAGGAGCGGATCCTGCCCTTGCGTGCCCTTGCTCATCGCCAGGCACATTTCAGCATAGGCCGCAGCGGGATTGATGCCGTCGCGATCGACCGGCAGGTTGCCGCCGGCGCCCTCTCCGGCGTCGTTGCAGGATTCGCACGGCGGGTGGAAGACGACATGATCCGACTTGTTCAGGCGCACCAGATGCAGGGCTTCGTTGCCCACGCGCTGAGGAAAGCTCTCGACGAGGTAGTCGTTGAGGTCGTTCATGGCGTCGATAATGTCGCTGGACTTTTCGATAAGGCCCCATGGATCATAATCGAGCTGTGCTTTTACCGTATATGCAAGCGCCTTGGTGGCTCCTATCGCGCGGACCCCCTGGAATGCCAGGCAAGCACCGTAGATGATGCCACCGACGATCGGGACCTTCTGCCAGCCCGGGCAATAGGGCATCGGAGGCATCGGCGGCAAAAGGGATGCCGGCCCGAAGCCTTCAGTAAAAGAATATTGGGCGAGTTTTGCCAGAATGACGCCCGAGCGCAGGGCCAGTTCCGCCGTCGTCAGCTGGAAGGCGACTGACGTCGCCATGACGACGGTTGCCTGCGAGGAGGCGACGTTGTTCATCGCCATAATGTTGAGATAGCGGGCTTCCCAGTCGGCGTGGACGAGAGCAGCAGCGTCGGCCGTGTCTTGCGTGCGCTGCTTGTCGTAGATCATCTGTCCCGTATTCAGGATCCAGACGATCATCAGGGCGAGCGCGATCGTCATGTAGAGAATGATCGGTGACAGGAAGCCGCGTTCGTCGCGGTGCAGGCGCTTGATAAGGGTCGGTGTCATAGCAGGTTCACCTCCGCCGTAGAGATCGTGTAGTAGCGGCCGTCCTTCCTCTGGCCGCGGGCAAAGACCCAGCCGGCATATTCGAGCAGCAGGAAGCGCGCTTCCACCTTGGCGGTGACCGGCACATGCGGCGAGCGGTTGATGGCGGCATAGATCGCCATCGGCGCGCGGTCGACGGTCACGGTGACATTCTGCGGGTCGAACATATAGCGGGCCTGGTTGCGCATCGCGCGCCAGTTCTTCGACAGGCCCGAGGCATCGGCAAGGCTTTTCAGCGCATCTTCCGGCGGCTGGCAGGCACCGACGCATTTCAGCTGGTCGTAGGGTGCGGCCGGGATCAGCGCCAGGCGGGCGGCAAGATCGGCCTTGCCGGCGGCAGCATCGTCGTCGCAGGTCCTGGCGTCGATCAAGCTCCGGATGGTGATCGGCAGGGCCGGACAGAAATAGACACGGGCGCTGCGCGCCGCCGCATAGGCGGCATAGTGGGTGAAGAGGTGGTTCTTGGCCAGGATGGTGAACTGGAAGACCACGAACATGAAGAAGACGAAGACCGGTGTCACGAGAACGAAATCCATCATCGTCGTGCTGCCGGAGATGTCGCCGTGCAGCTCCGATATCCGGCGCCGGCGGGCGGAAAGCCGCGGCAGCAGCAGAAGCGAGGCAAGCAGCATCATGGCGATCGCAAAGGTACCGAGGAGCGCGCCGTGATCCTGAGGGACCCAGAAGGTCCGCGAGTGCAGGATCGAACTCCAGAAGGCACCGTCGAAGATGGGGCGTTCGAGTTCAGCGCGCATTGCCGTTACCTCACGAGTGAAAGAGGGGTGAAATCGGGCATGAAAAGGCACCAGAGAAGTCCGAGAGCAGCGGCAACGCCGAAGCGGACCGTGTGTTGGGTTTCGCGCGGCTTCAGCACCGAAGCGGCATCGCGGAAACCGGCAGGCAGGAGAAGCGCAAACAGCCCGACCGTTCGGGCCAGCACGCTCCACTGAACGCGCCGCGCCATGGAGAAAACGGCGATCACGCCACCGGCCATCAGCGAGGCAAGTGTGACGTCGACGGCGGGCCAGAGGCCGAGAATGGCGCCGAGCGCCGCCATCAGCTTGACGTCGCCGCCGCCGCAGCTTCCGGCTGCGAAGGCAATGATGAAGATCAGGCCGGCTGCAAGGAGGCCTGCGAAGGCAAGCCCTATTCCTGCGAGACCGCCGCTGATTGCCGCCAACATGAACCCGCCAAGCAGGCAGGGATAGGTGACGGCGTTCGGGATATGACCGTGGCGATGGTCGAGCACCGCCGCGGTCATGGTGCAGGCGACGGCAAGAGCCGCCGCCGCAGGCATCAGGGTCAGATCATAGGTCGTATCCATGATCCCGATCCGCTTATTGACCCGGCTCAGGAATTCTCTCGGCATCCGAGAGCGCCGTGTTCTTTTCGTTGAACCATTCGCCGATCTGTTTGCCGAAGGCGAGCAGGATCAGCATCAGCGGAATGACGATCAGGGCGACCGCCAGGACGATCTGGGCCATGTCGCCGCGTTCGTCCTTGTGAAGTGCAATTGCGAGAGTCTTGAGTTTACCAAACATGTGATTACTCCTCATTCTCAGGTTTGTTTCGGTTCGAAGCCGTGGTGAAGATGAACCAAGCATACGCCATCGATCCGAACGAGCATGTTGCTCGATCCAATGATTTTTTCTGCTTCAGCTTATCTTCCCCGGCGGCCAACGTTTGTTGAGCAACACCATTAAGACCCAAGAGTGCGCCCAAGGCCAGCCCTCCGTCAAGCAAACGAAACGAAGGGTTCCAATTGTCTTGGAGGCATCGCCGGAAAAATCGCAGTTGACGACGGATTCTCTTAACTAAGCTTTTGAACAGGCTGCAGTTTTACATGCGAAGAGGAAGTTTTTGATGGTTCTTCGCGGCTTCGTCTACTGCTCCATAATTGGTCAATTCTTTCAAAGCGATAGAAGAAACGGCGTACTGCGATCAGAATCACTGCCTGCGCGACGCCCGACCATGGTGTTGTTTGATGATCTGGATTAAGCTTTCCCAAAATGGTGGGTACCGCCCGCCAGTCGATCCGGAGAGAAAACGATGGAAACGATGAGCAGCATCTTAATACTTGCATTGGTCCTCATTCCATTGATGATGTTCTTTCCCACCGCGGTTCAGATGATGGCGACACTGTTCGGCATGAGCACGGTCCTGGTCGGGATGCCGCTCTGATGAAAGCCGTTTCCGACGACGCTGCCGAACAGGCAACCTTCCAGGTCCTGACCCGGGCGCTGGACAAGCTGCTCGGGCCGATCCGTTTTCTCCTCGATGATCCGAGCGTGTCCGAAATCCTGATCAACGGCACATCCGACATCTTCGTCGAAAGGCGAGGCAAGCTCGAACGCGCCGATACGCGCTTCGCTAGCCGCGAAGACCTGGAATCGGCCGCGCGCAGCATCGCGCAGTTCTCAGGCAAGCGGCTGACGCCGGAGGAGCCGAGCGTCGAGGCGCGTTTGCCGGATGGTTCGCGCGTGCAGATGATCCAGCCGCCCGCCTCCCGCACCGGGCTTTGCATCTCCATTCGCCGCTTTCTGAAAGAACATCGCAGCATCCGCGATCTCGTCACCCAGGGCAGCCTGACCGACCAGTCGCTGACGCTGCTGCAGGCGGCCGTCGGGCTGCAGAAAAACGTGATCATCTCCGGCGGCACCGGCACCGGCAAGACGACGATGCTGAACGCGCTGTCGGAAGCCTTTGCCGACCACGAGCGCATCATCGTCATCGAGGACACGTCGGAACTGCAGATCCGCAAGGAACACGTCGTCTATCTCGAAGTGACCAAGCCCGACCGTTTCGGCCGCGGCGGCGCCAGCATCCGCGACCTCTTCCGCTCGTCGCTGCGCATGCGGCCGGACCGGGTCATCGTCGGCGAGTGCCGCGGCGGCGAGGCGCTCGATATGATCCAGGCGATGACATCAGGCCACAGCGGCAGCCTTTCGACGGTACATGCGAACACGCCCTATGACTCCCTGCACCGGCTGGAAACGCTGGCGCTGATGTCTGATATCGACATGCCGCTTCGGCCGCTGCGCGCCCAGATCGCCTCGGCGGTCGACGTCGTCGTGCAGATCGCCCGCTTCAAGCGCACCGGAAGGCGCCGGGTGATCGAGATCTCCGAGATCAAGGGCCTGAACAATGACGGCCAGTATATCGTCGAAAGCATCTACAAGCTCGAGGGCGACGGACATTCCAATCCCGATGGCGCGCTGCTGTGGACCGGTGTCGTGCCGAGCTTCGCCGCCGATGCGGTGGAAGAGCTGCAAGGCGCCGAGCGCCCCGAATGGGTCGGCGCCGCCGCGCTGCATACAGCCTAAAAACAATCGAAATTCTGTTCTACATTATATAGTTAGAGCACGATGTCATCCGAAAACCGCTCACACCTTTGGGCATCATGCTCTGTCAGACGCCGTCCTTTTCGGCGCTCGCCGCCATATGGGTGAGATCGTCCCAGAGGCTTTCGGCAAAACTGCGCAGGACCGTGAGTTCGAAGCTGTCATCGCCGGTGCGGACGATCTGCACCGAGAGATGACCGACCATTGTCATGGCCGAATGGCCTTCCGGAAAGACGGAAGGATCGAGATCGACGGCGGTCCCCCTTGAGAGAAGCGCCCGCGAAGAACGGCCGGAAACGCCGATACGCACGCGCCCGTGGCTCTGGTCCATGACGAAGGCCTTTCCCGCAAGCGCTGCAACGAGAGCATCGAGGCTGGCGGGCACGAACGGTTCGTCGCCGGCGACGAACCATTGGCGGAAACCCGCCTGGCGGATCGAACTTTGCGCAAAGCCTGCTTTCACCAATTCCGTGGCGAGCGCGGTGGGCTCGATCGCGCCGAGCACATGCAGGAGATGGCCCTCCGGCAAGGCTTCCAGCCGGACGCCCGCCCCTGAGATGCCGTTATATGCCATGCCGGCAAGAACCGGTTTGTGCTGCGGAAGATCACGCATGGAGCTTCTCGTTTTCGGGATCGATGAAGACGGGATGGCAGAGCACCGCATCGGTGATTTCGTTGCGCAGGCCGTTCCAGACCGTCACCTTTTCACCGATGCGCTCCGGCCCACGCCTGACGAGCGCCAGGCCGATCGTATGGCCGAGCCCCGGCGAAAACGCGCTTGAGGTGACGTAGCCCTGGTCGTTCTCGAGCGTCGCCGCAGCACCCTCGGCAAGAATATGCGAGCCGGTGCGGAAGCCGGTTGCCGGATTAAGCGGCTTGACGCCGACGAGGCGGGGCCGCTCGGGATCCTGCAGCCCTTCGCGGGCAAGCATTGCCTTGCCGATGAAATCCGGCTTGGTTGATGAAACCATGCGGCCGAAACCGAGGTCACCAGGCGTCACCGTACCGTTGATTTCGGCATGGGTGACATGACCCTTCTCGATGCGCATGACGCCAAGCGCTTCGGCGCCATAGGCGCAGATGCCATATCTCTCGCCCGCCGCCATGACCGCATCGGCAACGCCTTCGCCGTAGCCGGCGGGTACTGCCAGCTCGTAGGCAAGTTCGCCGGAGAAGGAGATCCGGAAGAGCCGGCCTTCGAGGCGGCCGCCGAAGAGGGATACCTTGCGGGCGCTCATGAAGGGGAAGGCCGCATCCGACAAATCCTCGTCGACGATCTCCTGGAGAATGGTACGCGACTTCGGCCCGGCGACGGCCATCTGCGCCCATTGATCGGTCGAGGAGGCGAAGCAGACGTCGAGGTCCGGCCACAGCGTCTGGGCGCAGAATTCGAGATGGGTCAGCACGCCGGCGGCGAGCGCCGTCGTCGTCGTCATGAAGAAATGCTCGTCACTGAACCGGCTGGTGGTGCCGTCATCATAGATGAAGCCGTCCTCACGCAGCATGATGCCGTAACGCGCCTTGCCGACGGCGAGCTTGGCGAAGCCGTTACAGTAGATGCGATCGAGGAAGGTCGCGGCATCCTTGCCAAAGATTTCGATCTTGCCGAGGGTCGAGACATCGCAGAGGCCGGCATTCTTCCGGATGTTCAGCACCTCGCGGTCGACGCTTTGGCGCCACGTCGCCTCGCCGGCGCGCGGAAACCAGGCGGAACGGTACCAGAGGCCGGTTTCGACGAAGACCGCGCCGTTCTTCTCGGCCCAGCCATGCAGCGGCGATTTGCGCGCCGGCTGGAAATGTTTGCCGCGCGACGTCCCGGTCAAAGCGCCGAAGGAAACCGGCGTATAGAAGGGCCGGAACGTTGTCGTTCCCACTTCGGCAGGTGACACGCCACGCGCCTCGGCAAGAATTCCGATGGCGTTGATGTTGGAAAGCTTGCCCTGATCGGTCGCCATGCCTGATGTCGTGTAACGCTTGGCGAGTTCGACATGGCCGTAGCCTTCGCGGACAGCGAGACCCAAATCCTTGAGATGCACGTCGTTCTGATAGTCGACGAAAGCCTTGCTCTTCGAACCCTTCACCGACCAGAGTGGCTTTGCCTGTGCAGCCGTCTCGGACGCCTCGCCAAAGGCCGGCTCCGCCGTTGCGAAACCGATCGCCTTCAACGCGGCAGATGCCTTTGCGGCGCCATCGCCGAGGCAGGTCGCCGTCTTCGCAAGGCCGGCGGCCGAGCCGGCAACGGCAAGACTTTCCTGCTGGGCGGGCGCCAGAAACGCCGAGGCCTCGTGCGACCATTGCGGCTTCGCGCCGCGATGACAGGCAAGATGAATGATTGGGCTCCAGCCGCCTGACATGGCAAGCGCATCCGCTTCGATACGGCGGGTGCCGTCTGCGGTCTTGACGTTGACGCCGCGCAGGCTCTTGCCGCCAAACGCATCGATGACCCTGGCGCCCTCCAGCACTTCGGCGCGGCCCTGCCAACTCCCACCTCCATCCCCGCGGCTGTCGACGATCGCCGCGACCGCGAGGCCGGCGGCCTCGAGATCGGCGGCGGTGCGATATCCGGCGTCGTTGGTGGTGAAGATGACAGTGCTTCTGCCGGGTGCGACCGCCTGTCGATTGAGATAGCTGCGCATCGCGCCTGCCATCATCACACCGGGAATATCGTTGCCGCCGAAGACGAGCGGACGCTCCTCGGCGCCGGTTGCAAGGATCGCCTGGCGGGCGACGATGCGCCACAACCGTTCGACGGGGCGTTCCGGGTCGGGTATCGCCACGTGCTTCTGCACCCGTTCGACCGCGCCGAAGACATTGTCATCGTACCAGCCGAACACCGTCATGCGCGGCAGGCGGCGCACATTCTCCAGGCTCGCCAGTTCGGCAAGCAGCTCACCGAGAAGCGCGTCATCCTCGCCGTCGATGGTGCCGCTGTCGGAAAGCAGGCTGCCGCCGAGTTCGGATCCCTCGTCGGCGAGGATGACGCGCGCACCGGCGCGGCCGGCAGTGAGCGCTGCGGCAAGACCGGCAGGGCCGGCGCCGATCACCAGCAGATCGCAATGCGCCCAGCATTTCTCGTAAGTGTCGGGATCGGCTTCGTAGGAGGCTCTGCCGAGGCCGGCCGCCTTACGGATCACCGGCTCGTAGAGCTTTTCCCAGAGGGCCGCCGGCCACATGAAGGTCTTGTAGTAGAAACCGGCGCTGAGGAAGGGCGACAGCAGTCCGTTGACCGCGCCGACATCGAAGCCGAGCGAGGGCCAGCGGTTCTGACTCTTTGCCGTCAGCCCCTCGTAGAGCTCGATCATCGTCGCGCGCGTATTCGGTTCGGTGCGCCCGCCGCTGCCCGTCGTCACCAGCGCGTTCGGTTCGGCAGCCCCCGCCGTCAGAATGCCGCGCGGGCGATGATATTTGAAACTGCGGCCGACGAGTTGGACGCCGTTGGCAAGCAGCGCCGAGGCGAGTGTGTCGCCCGGATGGCCCTCAAGAGGCTTGCCGTCGAAGGTGAAACCGAGCGAAGTAGTGCGGTCGATGCGGCCGCCGGAAGAAAGACGGAAGCTCGTCATGCCGGTTCTCCGCCGAGCTTGGAGAGGGCGGCATCCCTGACGCCGTGGACCGCATGGGTGACGGTATCCCGTTCGACGATCAGCCAGCGGCGGCATCCGGAGGAATGGTGCCAGTATTCGCTGTGCCGGCCCCGCGGATTGTCGCGCAGATAGACATAATCGTACCAGGCCTCCGCACCGGCATCCGGCGCCGGCCGAGCAAGGCCGGCATCGCCGCGGATCGAGAACTCCTCCTTCGGTCGGACGCCGCAATGAGGACAGGAAATCAGGCTTGCCATCGTCAAATGTCCTCAGTGCAGATTGGGCTGGGCGCCGACGCCCTTTTCGTCGATCGGGTAGCCGCGCGCGAAGCGGTCGAGCCGGAAGGCGCGGGCGGTCTGATGCGGCGCATTGCGGGCGATCAGATGGGCGTAGCAGAAGCCGGAGGCGGGTGTCGCCTTGAAGCCGCCGTAACACCAGCCGGTGTTGAGATAGAGATTGTCGATGTGGGTGCGGTCGATGATCGGCGAGCCGTCCATGCTCATATCCATGACGCCACCCCAGGAGCGCAGATATCGCACGCGCGACAGCGAGGGAATCAGCGCAAGCCCGGCTTCGGCGACATGCTCGACCGAGGCGAGATTGCCGCGCTGGGCATAGGAATTGTAGCCGTCGATGTCGCCGCCGAAGACAAGGCCGCCCTTATCCGACTGGGACGCGTAGAAATGCCCGGCGCCGAAGGTGACGACGGTGTCGATGAACGGTTTGAGCCCTTCCGAAACAAAGGCCTGCAGCACATGGCTTTCAATCGGCAGCCGCAGGCCGGCCATATCGGCGACGACGGTGGAGTTGCCGGCAGCCGCCAGCGCCAGCTTGCCGCAGCCGATGAAACCCTTGCTGGTCTCGACGCCGGTAATCTGACCGTTTTCGCGGCGGATGCCGGTCACCTCGCACTGGGTGATGATGTCGACGCCGCGTTGATCGGCGCCGCGCGCATAACCCCAGGCGACCGCATCATGGCGCACCGTGCCGCCGCGCGGCTGGAACAGGCCGCCCATAATGGGGAAACGGGCATTGTCGAAATCGAGGAATGGCAATTTCTTGCGCACCGCCTGCCGGTCGAGAATCTCGGCATCGACGCCGTGCAGCCGCATGGCATTGCCGCGGCGCGTATAGGCGTCGCGCTGCGCATCGGAATGGAAGAGGTTGAGCACGCCGCGCTGCGAGACCATGGCGTTGAAGTTGAAGTCCTGCTCCAGCCCTTCCCAGAGCTTCATCGACAGCTCGTAGAAGGGATTGTTGCCCGGCAGCAGGTAGTTCGAGCGGATGATCGTCGTGTTCCTGCCGATGTTGCCAGAGCCGAGATAGCCCTTTTCGAGGACGGCGACATTGGTGACGCCGAATTCCTTGGCAAGATAATAGGCGGTGGCAAGACCATGGCCGCCGCCGCCAACGATAATGACGTCGTAATGCGGCTTCGGCGCCGGATCGCGCCAGGCCGGCGCCCAGCCTTTGTTGCCGCGAAGGCCGTTCAGGAAAATCGAAAGAGCGGAATAGCGCATGGTCACCCCGGAAAGAAGAGGTGCATGATGCCAGAAAGGGGAGGGCGGACTTGCACAGAAGGGACATCAATCGCTAAGAAAGAGACATGTCCTCGCTTGATAGCAGAAATGTGCAGACGATCGGCTTTATCCTTATCCCGGGATTCGCCCTGATGTCCTATGCCTCGGCGACCGAACCGCTGAGGGCGGCAAATCTTCTGGCTGGACGCGAGATCTATCGGCTGCAGATCTTCTCGCCGGATGGCGCAGCGGCACTCTCCTCCTCGGGTGTCAGCGTCCCTGCCGAACCTCTCCCTGTCAGGGGCGCGGGGCTCGGAACGGCCTTCGTCTGCGCCGGCGGCTTGCCCCGCGACTGGCGGTATCCCGGCGTGCTTTCCTGCTTGCGGCAGCTGTCGCGCGAAGGTGTGAGGATCGGCGGCATCTCGGGCGGCCCCTATCTTATGGCCGCCGCCGGACTGCTTGGCGGCCGCGACTTCACCATCCACTGGGAGCATGCGGCCGCCCTTCTCGAAGCCTTCCCGGATCTCACGCCGCGCCAGGCGCGCTTCATGATCGACGGCAACAGGATCACCTGCGGCGGCGGCATCGCACCGCTCGACATGATGCATGTGCTGATCGCCGAGCGCATGGGGCCGGATTTCGCTCGCCGTGTCAGCGACTGGTATCTTCATACAGAGGTCAACGAGCCCGCTGCACCCCAGCGCGCATCCTTGGCCGAGCGTTACGGCGTCCATCATCCCGGCCTGCTTAACGTTCTCGAACGAATGGAGGAGACGATCGAGATGCCGCTCGAGCGTGCCGCCATGGCGCGCATCGCCGGCGTCACGACCCGCCATCTCGACCGGCTCTTTGCTGCCCATCTCGGCACCACCTTTCTTGATCAATACCGCAGGATCAGGCTGCAGCATGCCCATCGGCTGCTGAAGCAGAGCCCGCTTTCCGTCTCGGAAATCGCGGTTGCCACCGGCTTTTCCAGTCTGAGCCATTTTTCCCGCATGTTCCGTGCCGTCTATGGCATCGCCCCGCGTGAGGCACGGCGGGAATAGGTTTTCTTCACGGTTGAGGAATTTTCACTATGACGATAGGGTTGCCTTCAGAAATGAGAAGGCGGCAGGGGAAAACCCATGAAATCCAAGCGTGCAGCGGCAGAGCAACCGGAACAGGCGAATAGTGGACGCGCTCCCTTTTCCCAGGACCCTCACGCCGTCCGCGAGCCGAAGGAAAACAACCTCGAAATGGCGATCGGCCATGAGGTGCGCGCCTACCGCAAGAAACTCGGCATCACGGTGACCGATCTGGCGGCAGCGACGGGCATCTCGCTCGGCATGCTGTCGAAGATCGAGAACGGCAACATTTCGCCGTCGCTGACGACGCTGCAATCGCTGTCGCGGGCGCTCGGCGTGCCGCTGACGGCCTTCTTCCGACGTTTCGAGGAACCGCGCAACGCCGTCTTCGTCAAGGCGGGCCAGGGCATCGAGCTCGAACGGCGCGGCACCCGCGCCGGTCATCAATATAATGTGCTCGGTCATATCGATAACAATACCAGCGGCGTCATCGTCGAGCCTTACCTCATCACCCTGACGACCGATTCCGACATCTTCCCGACCTTCCAGCACGAGGGGATGGAGTTTCTCTATATGCTCGAAGGCGAAGTTGTTTACCGCCACGGCGACCAGCTTTTCCAGATGCAGCCGGGCGACAGCCTGTTCTTCGACGCCGATGCGCCGCATGGGCCGGAACAGCTGGTGAAACTGCCGAGCAAATACCTCTCGATCATTAGCTATCCACAGCAGAGCTCGAAAGGCTGACTTGCCTTAAAAGAAAAAATCTTTCTTCCGAGTTGAAAACCCAAAACAGACCTGCTAGTCCTTTCTCAACACGAACGGAGGTCTGGTCATGTGCGGAATTGTGGGTCTCTTCCTCAAGGATAAAAGTCTCGAACCGGAGCTCGGGGCACTGCTGTCCTCGATGCTGGTGACGATGACGGATCGGGGGCCGGACAGCGCCGGAATCGCGATCTATGGCGACGCCAGCGGCAACAATGCCAAGATCACCATCCAGTCGGCCAATCCGAAGAAGGATTTCGCCGGCCTCGAGGCCGAGCTCGGCCAGGCGGTTGGCGCATCGGTCGCCATCCAGGTGAAGAGCACGCATGCCGTCATCACGCTTGCGAAGGATCTGCTCGAGGCGGGCAAGGCAGCCGTTTCGGAATTGCGTCCGAACATCCGGATCATGAGCAGCGGCGACGCCATTGAGATCTACAAGGAGACCGGCCTACCGAAGGATGTCGTCTCCCGCTTCGCGGTCAATTCAATGGCCGGCACGCACGGCATCGGCCATACCCGCATGGCGACGGAATCGGCCGTCACGACGCTCGGCGCCCATCCTTTTTCCACCGGCTCCGACCAATGCCTGGTGCATAATGGCTCGCTCTCCAACCACAACAATCTGCGCCGCGAGCTGAAGCGCGAAGGCATGACCTTCGAAACCGAAAACGACACCGAGGTCGCCGCCGCCTATCTGACGGCAGAGATGGCCAAGGGCAAGAATCTCGGCCAGGCGCTGGAAGGCGCGGTGGATGATCTCGACGGCTTCTTCACCTTCGTCGTCGGCACGAAGTCCGGCTTCGGCGTCGTGCGCGACGCGATTGCCTGCAAGCCCGCTGTCATGGCTGAAACGGACCAGTATGTCGCCTTCGGTTCGGAATACCGGGCGCTCGTCAATCTGCCCGGCATCGAGAATGCTCGGGTCTGGGAGCCGGAGCCTGCAACCGTCTATTTCTGGGATCACCAGAAGGTCGCTTGACCGGCGCCTCATGCGTATTCTCCAAGGGTTTATCGAAACATGCCTGTCATTGATCTTGCCACTACGCCGTTACGTGAACTCAATAGTGCCCTGCACAACATCCAGAACGGTTCGAACGATCTTTCCTTCGAAGTCGTCAATCCGCGCGGCAGCCATTCGGTTGCCGTCGGCATCGATGCGCCCGTCACGGTCGATGTGAAGGGGTCGGTCGGCTATTACTGCGCCGGCATGAACGACGGCGGGACCGTCACCGTTCACGGTTCGGCAGGTCCGGGTGTTGCGGAAAACATGATGTCTGGAACCGTCGTCATCGAGGGCGATGCCAGCCAGTATGCCGGCGCAACCGGCCGCGGCGGCCTCCTTGTCATCAAGGGCAATGCGGCGTCACGCTGCGGCATCTCGATGAAGGGCATCGACATCGTCGTTCATGGCAATATTGGCCACATGTCCGCCTTCATGGGTCAGTCCGGCCACCTCGTGGTGCTCGGCGATGCCGGCGATGCGCTTGGGGATTCGCTCTACGAAGCGAAGCTCTTCGTGCGCGGTTCGGTCAAGAGCCTGGGTGCCGATTGCATCGAAAAGGAGCTGCGTCCCGAGCACCTGACGAAGCTGGCCGAACTTCTTGAAAAGGCGGGCGTGACCGAAGTGAGGCCCGAGGAATTCAAGCGTTACGGCTCGGCCCGCAAGCTTTACAATTTCAATATCGACAACGCCGACGCGTATTAAGGCGAGGGACCATCATGAGCTACCACAACCCCTATACCCCGCCGCGCAAGTCCGCGACCTTCGACGATTACACGCTGGCGGAAATCCGCCGTGCCGCGGCGACCGGCATTTACGACATCCGTGGCGCCGGCACCAAACGGAAGGTTCCGCATTTCGATGACCTGCTGTTTCTCGGCGCATCGATCTCGCGCTATCCGCTCGAAGGTTACCGCGAGAAGTGCGACACATCGGTTGTCCTCGGCGCGCGCTTCGCCAAAAAGCCCATTCATCTGAAGACGCCGATCACCATTGCCGGCATGAGCTTCGGCGCGCTCTCCGGCAATGCCAAGGAAGCGCTCGGACGCGGCGCGACGATTGCCGGAACCTCCACCACGACAGGCGACGGCGGGATGACCGATGAAGAGCGCGGCCATTCACAGACGCTGGTCTACCAGTATCTGCCGTCGCGATACGGCATGAATCCCAAGGACCTGCGTCGCGCCGACGCGATCGAAGTGGTTGTCGGTCAAGGCGCAAAGCCCGGCGGCGGCGGCATGCTGCTCGGCCAGAAGATCTCCGATCGCGTCGCCCATATGCGCAACCTGCCGATGGGCATCGACCAGCGCTCGGCCTGCCGCCATCCGGATTGGACCGGCCCGGACGACCTCGAAATCAAGATCCTGGAACTGCGCGAGATCACCGACTGGGAAAAGCCGATCTATGTGAAGGTCGGCGGCGCGCGGCCTTATTACGATACAGCGCTTGCTGTGAAGGCCGGGGCCGACGTGGTGGTGCTCGATGGCATGCAGGGCGGAACCGCAGCCACGCAGGATGTCTTCATCGAAAATGTCGGCATGCCGACGCTCGCCTGCATCCGCCCCGCGGTCCAGGCGCTGCAGGATCTCGGCATGCATCGCAAGGTGCAACTGATCATCTCGGGCGGCATCCGTTCGGGCGCCGACGTGGCCAAGGCACTGGCGCTCGGCGCCGATGCCGTTGCCATCGGCACGGCGGCACTCGTTGCGATCGGCGACAACGATCCGCGCTGGGAAGAAGAATACCAAAAGCTCGGCACCACGGCCGGCGCCTATGACGATTGGCACGAAGGCAAGGACCCGGCGGGCATCACCACGCAGGATCCGGAGCTGATGAAGCGGCTCGATCCGATCGCCGCCGGCCGCCGTCTCGCCAACTATCTGAAGGTTATGACGCTGGAAGCCCAGACCATCGCGCGCGCCTGCGGCAAGAACCACCTGCACAACCTGGAACCGGAAGATCTTTGCGCGCTGACGATGGAGGCGGCCGCCATGGCCCAGATCCCGCTCGCCGGCACAAACTGGTATCCCGGCAAGGGAGGCTACTGATTTCTACCGGCCGGGCAAACGTCCCGGCCGTCTCGCATCCATAAGCAAAGTGTCTCCAAGAAATCCAAAGGGGAACGAGAATGACACTGGACCTTGCTGCTTTTGCCAAAGACAAAGGCATCAAATATTTCATGATCAGCTATACCGACCTGTTCGGCGGCCAACGCGCCAAGCTGGTCCCCGCAGAAGCCATCGCCGATATGCAGAAAGATGGCGCCGGCTTCGCGGGCTTTGCGACCTGGCTCGATTTGACGCCTGCCCATCCCGACCTGTTCGCGCTTCCCGATGCTTCCTCCGTCATCCAGCTCCCCTGGAAGAAAGACGTCGCATGGGTTGCTGCCGACTGCGTCATGGACGATCAGCCTGTCGAACAGGCACCGCGTGTGGTGCTGAAAAGACTGGTCGCTGAAGCTGCGAAAGAGGGGCTCCGGGTGAAAACCGGCGTGGAACCCGAGTTCTTTCTCATCTCTGCGGACGGCTCGGTGATTTCAGACCAGTTCGATACAGCCGAAAAGCCTTGCTACGATCAGCAGGCCGTGATGCGTCGCTATGATGTCATCGCCGAGATTTGCGACTACATGCTCGAGCTCGGCTGGAAGCCCTATCAGAACGACCACGAGGACGCGAACGGCCAGTTCGAGATGAACTGGGAATATGACGACGCGCTTCAGACGGCAGACAAGCACTCCTTCTTCAAGTTCATGGTCAAATCGGTCGCCGAAAAGCACGGCCTTCGCGCGACGTTCATGCCAAAGCCCTTCAAGGGCCTGACCGGAAACGGGTGCCATGCCCATATCTCGGTCTGGGACGTCGATGGCAAGGTCAACGCCTTCGCCGACAAGGAGATGCCATTTGGGCTCTCCGCTCAGGGTAAAACCTTTCTCGGCGGCATCATGAAACATGCGTCCGCGCTTGCCGCGATCACCAATCCGACAGTCAATTCCTATAAGCGTATCAACGCGCCGCGCACCACATCGGGCGCGACCTGGGCGCCGAACACGGTCACCTGGACGGGCAACAACCGCACCCACATGGTGCGCGTGCCGGGACCGGGTCGCTTCGAGCTGCGCCTGCCTGATGGTGCTGTTAATCCGTACCTGCTCCAGGCGATCATCATCGCGGCCGGCCTCGACGGCATCCGCAGCCAAGCCGATCCCGGCCGGCACTACGATATCGACATGTATGCCGAGGGGTATCTGGTCAAGGATGCGCCGCGCCTGCCGCTCAATCTGCTCGATGCGTTGCGCGCCTATGATGCCGACGAGGGCTTGAAGCAGGCGATCGGGGCCGAGTTTTCCGCCGCCTATCTCAAGCTCAAGCATCAGGAATGGAATGCTTTCTGCTCGCATTTCACCCAATGGGAACGCGACAGCACGCTCGACATCTGAGTGGTTGGACGTTCTGAAGACACGCTCATCACGCCGGAGCGGACAGGCTCCGGCGTCATCTAGCCCGCTGTGCTTGGGATAGCGAAGGAAGCGACAGCATGAAGAGTTTCGTACTCACCGTATCCTGCAAATCGACGCGCGGCATCGTCGCGGCGATTTCGAGCTATCTGGCCGACAAGGGCTGCAACATCATCGACAGCTCGCAGTTCGACGATCTCGATACCGGCAAGTTCTTCATGCGCGTCAGCTTCATTTCGGAAGAGGGGCTTTCGGGCGCCGATATCGACGCCGGTTTCGCGACCGTCGCCGCTCCTTTCGAAATGGACTACGATTTTCACGACAACGAGAAGCGCATGAAGGTGCTCTTGATGGTGTCGCGCTTCGGCCATTGTCTGAACGACCTGCTTTACCGCTGGAAAATCGGCGCCCTGCCGATCGATATCGTCGGCGTCGTCTCCAACCATTTCGACTACCAGAAGGTGGTGGTCAACCACGACATCCCCTTCCACCATATTCCGGTCACCAAGGCCAACAAGGCTCAGGCCGAGGCCCATATCATGGAGGTGGCCGAGCAGATCGGCACGGAGTTGATCGTGCTCGCCCGCTACATGCAGATCCTATCGGACGAGATGTGCCAGAAGATGTCCGGGAAGATCATCAACATCCACCATTCCTTCCTGCCGAGCTTCAAGGGCGCCAATCCTTACAAACAAGCCTATCAACGCGGCGTGAAGCTGATCGGGGCGACGGCACATTACGTCACCGCCGATCTCGACGAAGGCCCGATCATCGAGCAGGACACGGCGCGAATCACCCATGCGCAGTCGCCCGACGACTATGTCTCGATCGGCCGCGACGTCGAAAGCCAGGTGCTGGCGCGCGCCATCCACGCCCATATCCATCACCGCACCTTCATCAACGGCAACCGCACCGTGGTCTTCCCGGCTAGCCCCGGCAGCTACGCGTCAGAGCGGATGGGTTAGCGCGGGTTGAGGGACGGCAAAAGCGTAGCCGCATCTCTCATTCATTCGATGAGGGCCGCGGCAAAGGCGCCGAAAGTTTTGGGAAATGCATGCCGGGCGGGCTTGCCACGGCGCGAAAGACGAATATAGTCAGGAAATAAATATTCCGTAGAGGAAACAAAAGGGAACGGACAATGGCTTTATCATGGCGTTTCTCCGTCTTGGCGGATCGGCATCGCGCTCTGGGATCGAAGCTCGAGGACTGGAGCGGCATGGGCACCGCCTGGACCTACGACAAGGACATGTCGGAAGAGCATGTCGCCGTCCGCACCAAGGCCGGCATCATGGATGTCTCGGGCCTGAAGAAGGTGCATCTGGTCGGCCCGCACGCCATCGCCGTGCTTGACTCCATCACCACCCGCGACCTGACGAAGATCTACCCCGGCCGCTCAGTCTACGCGACGATGCTGAACGAACGCGGCCACTTCACCGACGATTGCATCGTTTATCGCACCGGCCCGAATTCCTGGATGCTGGTGCATGGCTCGGGCTCCGGCCACGAGGAGCTCGTCAAGCAGGCGGCAGGCCGCAATTGCGCCGTGCTCTTCGACGACGACCTGCACGACCTGTCGCTGCAGGGTCCGATCGCGGTCGATTACCTCGCCAAATATGTGCCCGGTATCCGCGATCTCAAATATTTCCACCACATGCAGACGACGCTGTTCGGCGCACCGGTGATGATCTCGCGCACCGGCTATACCGGCGAACGCGGCTACGAGATCTTCGTGCGCGGCCAGGACGCCGTCATGGTCTGGGACCGCATCGTCGAAGAAGGCAAGGAGATGGGCATCATCCCCTGCTGCTTCTCCGTTCTCGATATGCTGCGGGTCGAAAGCTACCTGCTGTTTTACCCCTACGACAATTCGCAGATGTATCCCTTCGCCGATCAGCCGCCCGGCGACAGTCTCTGGGAACTCGGCCTCGACTTTACCGTCAGCCCCGGCAAGACAGGCTTCCGTGGCGCCGAGGAACATACGCGCCTCAAGGGCAAGGAACGCTTCAAGATCTTCGGCATGCTGATCGATGCCGACGGACCGGCCGATCTCGGCGACGAAGTCTTTGCCGACGGCAAAAAGGTCGGCGTCATCACCTGCCCGAGCTATTCGTCGCTGACGAAGAAATCCATGGCGATTGCCCGTCTGGACGTTGACAAGGCAGTCCATGGAACGAAACTCGAAGTCCGCGGCAAGACCGTGAAGGCAGGCGCCACCGCCCACACGCTTCCTTTCGACGATCCGGAGAAGAAGAAGAGGATTGCCGTAGGTTAAGGAGCACGCGAATGCTCGTTGCAGGCATCAAGAGCCGACCAGTCTACTCGGGCCTGACCATCCAGCCGCGCGCCCGGCGGCACATTTTCGCGCTCGAAGGGGAGGGCGCCAAGGCTCTGCTCGATCAGCAGCCGGCGCTTGACGAAACGGCTCTTTCCCGCAGCGAAATCCTCTATGTCGCCCGCGGCTCGCAGGGTAGTGGCCTGGACGAGGCGCTGCGCCGCCTCGGCGCCGACATGTTCTTCACGGCCCCGACGATCGCAACGCTGCTCTTCCGATTGAAGGGTTCGCTCGCCACCGCCCATATGGGCACGCGGCTTTATCTGTCGGGCACGGAAGGCTTCATCGGCCAAGCAATGCTCGTGGCGCTCGATTACGGCATGGACCATGCCTCCGTCATCACCGAGCACCGCGGCTCGCTGGCCCGGCGCGTGCAATGCGTCCATTGCAAGGGCATCACCGACGACGTCACCACCAGCCCCTTCACATGTAGCCATTGCGGGCTCCCGCTTCTGGTGCGCGACCATTATTCGCGCCGGCTCGCCGCCTTCCAGGGCGTCAATATCGATGCGGAAGAACCGGGCAGCGCGCCTGATCCAGAGGAGTTGTTCCTTTGAGCGGTGGTACTGAAATTCCTGTCCGCGTGGCGCGGATCACGCCGATCGCCGAGCGCGTCAAGCGCTTTCGCTTCGAGCGCCTTGACGGCAAGCCGATGCCTTATTTCTCCGGCGGCGCCCACGTCATCGTCTTGATGAACGATGGCGGCCATATGCGCCGCAACGCCTATTCGCTGATGTCGCCGCCGCATGATTGCGCAGCCTATGAGATCAGCGTGCTGCATGTCGAGGATTCGCGCGGCGGCTCCACCTTCATGCATGAGAAGGTCCGCGAAGGCGACGAGCTGAAGGTCAGCTATCCCGTCAACCTGTTCCAGCCGGACTGGCGCGGGCGCAAACACCTTCTGATCGCCGGCGGCATCGGCATTACCCCCTTCATCGCAATGATGGAGCAATTTTCCCGTGAAGGCGCCAATTTCGAGCTGCATTATGCCATCCGCACGCGCGACCGCGGTGCCTACTGGCAGCAACTCGTCGAGCGCTACGGTCCGCATCGCATCAAAATCCATTGCGACGCCGAAGGCGGCACCATCCCCCTGACGCGCCTGCTCGGCACCCAGCCGCTCGGCACGCATCTCTATGTCTGCGGCCCATCCGGGATGATCGACGGCGTGCTGAAGGCGGGACTGGACGCCGGCTGGCCGGAGCAGAACCTGCATTCGGAACGGTTCCTGTCGTCTCTACCAGGCAAGCCCTTCGTGATCGAGCTCCTGCGGTCCGGAAAGACCGTGAAGGTCGGCCATCACGAAAGCATGCTGGAGGCGATCGAGGCGGCGGGCGTCGACGCGCCCTTCCTCTGTCGCGGCGGCGCCTGCGGTCAATGCGAGACCGGGGTCGTCGCCTGCGACGGCAAGCTGCTGCACCATGACGTCTATCTGACGAGCGAAGAAAAAGCATCCGGCCGCAAGGTGATGATCTGCGTTTCCCGCTTCGAGGGAAACACGCTGCATCTTGATCTCTAGCGGCATCGGAAGCGGAACAAGGAGACCGGACATGGCAATCGTCTTCAAGCAGGAAACCTTCCGGAACGATTTCAGCTATCGGAATAGCCCCGAGAACATCCGGCGTTTCCCGTTTCCCTTCGACCGCGACGAATACATGTATTCGGTCAACATGGAGCCGCATGTGCACGGCCGGGCGGGAACCGTCTACGAAAGCCTGATCGACGTCGACGAGCACTATGTCGCCGAGATGCATGACCGGGCGCTGGTGCTGAAGGAAGATCCGCTACGCTATCAGGCCCTGCCGCACATGATGAGCGCACAATGGGATACGCTGGAACTCTTGATGGAAGAGCAGGCGGCGGGTTACCCCGACCACTTCACGCTGATCCGCAACGGCGACCAGTGGCGCTGGATCAACCGCCCGCTCGGCATCGACGACAGCTTCACCTTCGGCGACGCCTCGACGCTGCGCTATGAGCCCTTCGAATATATCACCCGCCAGGCCCAGGGCGATTTCTGCATCGTCGACCAGCGCGACGGCAATCTCTGGATGGATGCCGGCATGGTGACGACGCAGGCCGACTGGTCGCTCGATTTCGATATCGGCATGAACTTCATGGAATGGCACGGGCCGGTGCCGCTCGCCCACCAGATCGGCGTCTTCGACAGAGCGCTGAAATTCCTGCTGAACCTGCAGCAGGGCAAGCCGACACGGCGCTTCAACTGGACGATGACGATCAATCCGCGGCTCGACACCAGCCCGGAGAATTACCACAAATGGGGTCCCGACCGCACCACGGTGACGCCGGAGAATGTCGGCGAGAAGGTGCATCTGCGCGTCGAGCTGCAGAGCCTTTGGCGCCTGCCGCGCTCGAACGCCATCCTCTTCGTCATCCGCTGCTACCTGATGAACATGGAAGAACTCGTCACCGTGCCGAAATGGGCACGCCGCTTCCCGCGCGTGCTGAAGACGCTGCCGCCCGAGCTTATCGACTACAAGGGCCTCACCCGCTTCCGCGAGACGACGATCGACTGGCTTTCCAAATATGACGACGGGGCGCCGACCAGCCCCGGCATCTATCCGGACTGACAAGCAAGA
Source organism: Rhizobium sp. 25PS6 (assembly GCF_032464655.1). Taxonomy (NCBI): domain Bacteria; kingdom Pseudomonadati; phylum Pseudomonadota; class Alphaproteobacteria; order Hyphomicrobiales; family Rhizobiaceae; genus Rhizobium; species Rhizobium sp. 25PS6. The sequence continues at coordinate 81,952 of NZ_JAWDIV010000008.1, read as the reverse complement.
CAATGCGATATAATCAAGAGGGGAATGCTTCATGACAAGAGTAGCCGTCATCGGTGCCGGGCCTTCCGGGCTGGCGCAGCTGCGCGCCTTTCAATCGGCCGCCCAGAAGGGCGCCGAGATCCCGGAGATCGTCTGCTTCGAAAAGCAGTCGGACTGGGGCGGGCTCTGGAACTATACCTGGCGCACCGGGCTCGACGAATATGGCGAGCCGGTCCACGGCAGCATGTATCGTTACCTCTGGTCGAACGGCCCGAAGGAATGCCTCGAATTCGCCGACTATTCCTTCGAGGAGCATTTCGGCAAGCCGATCGCTTCCTATCCGCCGCGCGCCGTGCTCTGGGATTATATCAAGGGCCGCGTCGAGAAGGCCAATGTCCGCCACTGGGTGCGCTTCAGCACGCCGGTGCGCATGGTCCGCTTCGACGATGACACGAAGAAGTTCACGGTGACGGCGCATAACCGCATCGAGGACCGGATGTATGACGAGGAATTCGACTATGTCGTCGTGGCATCAGGTCATTTCTCGACGCCGAACGTGCCCTATTTCGAGGGTGTGAAGACCTTTAACGGCCGCGTGCTACACGCCCACGACTTCCGCGACGCGCTTGAGTTCAAGGGCAAGGACATCCTCATCGTCGGCCGCAGCTATTCGGCCGAGGACATCGGCTCGCAATGCTGGAAATATGGCGCGAAATCGGTGACGACGAGCTACCGCTCAAAGCCGATGGGCTTCAAATGGCCGGAGAATTTCGAAGAGCGGCCGCTGCTGACCAGGCTCGAAAACCGCACGGCGCACTTCCTCGACGGCTCGACCAAGGAGGTCGATGCCGTGATCCTTTGCACCGGCTACCAGCACCATTTCCCCTTCCTGCCCGACGATCTCCGGCTGAAGACCGCCAACCGCCTCTGGGCCGACAGCCTCTACAAGGGGGTGATTTTCGACAAGAATCCGCAGCTTTTCTATATCGGCATGCAGGACCAGTTCTACACCTTCAACATGTTCGACGTGCAGGCCTGGTGGGCGCGCGACGTGATGATGGGCCGCATCACCCTGCCATCCGAAGAGGAGCTGAAAGCCAATTTCGACATGTGGCGCGCCCGTGAGGAAACGCTCGAGGATGCCGAGCAGATGATCTGGTATCAGGGCGACTATGTGAAGGAACTGCTCGCCGAAACCGATTATCCCAGCTTCGACATCGAGGGGACCAATCAGACCTTCATGGAGTGGGAACATCACAAGGCCCACAACATCATGGGCTTCCGCGACCATGCCTACCGATCGCTGATGACCGGCAATATGTCGCCGACGCACCACACGTCCTGGGTCGAGGCGCTCGACGATTCCATGGAGGAATATCTGCGGAACTGATGCGGCGGGCCTGCATTGCCGGAGGAGGGTGTTCGCGCTCTCTTCCGGCATTGTGACGTGCGCCTTTTAATTGAGACGACATAAATCCATCTGCAACTCTTCTCTTCGAATGTGGCCTTCATGGATTTTCAAACGAGCATTCTCGGGCGCATGAGCGGTTTTCTCTATCGCTGCCGTGCCGACGAAAACTACACGATGCTGGAGATGACCAACGGCATCGAGCGCATCTTCGGTTATCCCGTCGACGAAATCATCGGCAACCGCACGCGGACCTTCACCTCGATCATGTACGAAGAAGACGTGCCTCTGATGGACGAGATCGTCGGACGGGCGCTGGAGAAGCGCACAGACTGGACGATGGAATACCGCATCCGCCATGCCATGGGTCATCTCATCTGGGTGACCGAGACCGGCGGCGGCATCTGGGACGAGAAGGGTGAGCTTCTCTATCTCGAAGGCAGCATCATCAACATCGAATCGCTCTATCAGCGAATCGATGAACAGACCTCCGGCATGCGCGTCACCGCCTCGAAGACCAATGAAATCCTGCAATCGCTGCGCTACCTGAAGCTGCTTGCCGTCAATGCCGGCATCGAGGCCGCCCGCGCCGGCACGGCCGGATCGGGTTTTGCGGTGCTGGCCGCAGAAATGCGCACGCTTGCCAACTCCTCGGAAGAAGCCGCACGCGCCATTTCCAACGCACAACGCAAGGCCGAAGGCTGAGCTTTACCCCAAGCAGCGGCAGATTTGCGGCTCAGGTCGAAGCGGCAACATTAACCGCGCAGCGCTTCCGGCGATAGCAACGCTTTTCCAATAACTTGCGGTAATTATGCGCTTAAAAAATCTCAGGTGATTGTGGGTGATATTAAGGCCGCGTTAACTTTTTGTTAACCATAGCAGCGGTAGACATGGTCAACGATTTCTTCACATAGATGACCAAAGTGCTAACAGACGCTCGCTCTATCCGCATCAAGGGCCGCTCTTTCCTCGCGGTCATGCTGTCTCCGGACCTGCCGATCGATGATTGGTTGATCCGGCTGGACGATCTGGCCGCGCGTTCGGCCGGCTTCTTCCTCGGACGGCCTGTCGTGCTCGATCTGACGGACCTGCAAATCGACCGGCCGCAGCTGAAGGACCTGATTGCCGAACTTGCCAAGCGCAATGTCAGCATCATGGGCATCGAGGGCGCGCGGCCTTCGATCCTCGGATCCGGCATGCCGCCGGCACTCAAAGGCGGTCGTTCGGTTTCCGATATCGAGGTTCAGGCAAAGGAGCCTGCCGATCCGCCCGGCAAACCGGCATTGGCAGAGACCCGCCCGGCCATGCAATCGATCGTCATCCGGGAGCCGGTGCGCTCGGGGCAATCGGTGATCTTTCCGGAAGGCGACGTCACCGTCATCGGATCGGTCGCCTCGGGTGCCGAGGTCATCGCCGGCGGGTCCGTCCATATCTATGGCGCCTTGCGTGGCCGAGCCATGGCGGGATCCATCGGAAACGCATCGGCGCGGATCTTTTGCCGCAAGCTCGAGGCCGAGCTGGTTGCAATCGACGGCATCTACAAAATGGCGGAAGACATGGCGCCCAATCTTCGCGGACAGGCAGTTCAGCTCTGGCTCGAAGACGACGCGATCATGGCAGAGAAACTGATCTGACGACAGCGCCGCGCGTCTCATCGAGAGCCGCAAAGGACGCTTTAACACTTTGAATTACTGGGGCCACGGCAAAGGAGAGACAATGATGGGGAAAGTGATCGTCGTCACGTCAGGCAAGGGCGGGGTTGGCAAGACCACCTCGACCGCCGCATTGGGAGCGGCGCTGGCGCAACGCAATGAAAAAGTGGTCGTCGTCGATTTCGATGTCGGCCTGCGCAATCTCGACCTCGTCATGGGCGCCGAGCGCAGGGTCGTCTACGACCTGATCAATGTCATCCAAGGCGATGCCAAGCTTACCCAGGCGCTGATCCGCGACAAGCGGCTGGAAACGCTGTTCCTGCTGCCGGCCTCGCAGACGCGCGACAAGGACAATCTGACGGCCGAGGGCGTCGAGCGCGTCATCAACGACCTGAAGCGCTATTTCGACTGGATCATCTGCGACAGCCCCGCCGGGATCGAGCGCGGCGCAACGCTCGCCATGCGCCACGCCGATGTTGCCGTGGTCGTCACCAATCCCGAGGTCTCCTCGGTGCGCGATTCGGATCGCATCATCGGCTTGCTGGATGCCAAGACTGCCAAGGCCGAACGCGGCGAACGGATGGAAAAGCACCTGCTGCTCACCCGCTACGACGCCAACCGCGCCGAACGCGGCGACATGCTCAAGGTCGACGACGTCCTGGAAATCCTGTCCATCCCGCTGCTCGGCATCATACCCGAAAGCATGGATGTTCTGCGTGCATCCAATATCGGTGCGCCGGTCACGCTGGCAGACAGCCGCAGCGCGGCTGCGATGGCCTATTTCGACGCCGCTCGCCGGCTCGCCGGCGAAGTTGTGCCGATCGCGATCCCAGAGGAAAAGAGGAATATTTTCGGCAAGATCTTCGGACGGAGGGCGGCATGAACATTTTCCGTCTTTTCAACAAGCAGAGAACCGCACCGGCCGCCCGCGAACGGCTGCAGGTCCTTCTCGCCCATGAACGTTCCTCGGCGGGGTCGGACCTGGTTACCCTGCTGCGCGAGGAAATCCTGGCGGTGATCGCAAAGCATGTGCAGCTTGACCACGACAAGGTGCAGGTGACGATCGATCGCAACGAGTACGTCTCGACCCTTGAGATCGACGTCGAAATCCCGCTGAATGCAGCCGTGCAGGCCGCTTGAAAGAGAGCGCTGCCTGTCTTGACGACAGGCGGCGCTGACGATCAGGACTTCCTGGCTTTGCGATTGGCGTAACGCAGGTCGCGTTCGGCCTTTCGGGCAGCTTCGTCGGCAATCACGCGGGCGATCCGGTCTTTGTCAGCCGCTTCGCGCGCGTCGGCATCGGCGCGTGCTGCGGCCTCGGCGGCAGCCTGACGTTCGGCCTCGGCGGCCTGAGCCCGCTCCAGCTCCTCGAGCTTGACCCGTTCCCGCTGAGCGCGACGTTCTTCCCTGGCCGCGGCAATGGCTTGACGCTCCGCCTGCTTTGCCAGCCTTGTGGGTTCGGCTGAATCCTTGGCGCTACGATACGCATTGAGGAGAGCCGCCTTGGCTTCGGCAGCGGCGCTGCGGCGATCGGAAAGCTCGTTGTTTCTGGCGTTTTTCAAATCTGTTTCCTGACTGTTTGACTTCGACCCTACGGCGCCGCGCGTCTTCAGACGCGCAAAGGACGCTGCAATATTTGAACATCTACATTTTATCCTGAAATCGAATCCGATTTAAGGAATTATTCGGTAGGGTCAGATTTTCTTTTTTCGCTTCGCGCTGGGAGCAGTAACCCCTGTCAAGCGATCCTGCAATTCCTTGGCCTCACGCGCTTCGCGTAACCGCAAGGTTTTTTCCTCGCGGGCACGTACGGTCGAATCGATTTCCTCGACTGCGCGGCTTCGCGCCAGGAACTGCGATTGCACGTTTCCGAAGGCAATCTCCGCCTGCTTGCGTGATTTGCTGTGTGACTCTGTCATATCAATCCTGGATTTATGAGCCCGCTTGGCGAACGCAGCAAAAAGGCCAGGCAAATTGCCTGACCTTAATAGTATCATACTTTCGACTGTGCCGGTACATCCGCGGTCAAAGGAAAGCAGATTTCAGTTTAAGCAGCTTGGAGATTACAAGCGGACATTTTGCCCGACTTGTTATCGCGCTCAAGCTCGTAGCCGATCTTCTGGCCTTCGACGATTTCGCGCATGCCAGCGCGTTCGACGGCAGAGATGTGGACGAAGGCGTCAGCGCCGCCGTCATCAGGCTGAATGAAGCCGAAGCCTTTGGTGGAATTGAACCATTTAACTGTGCCAGTGGTCATAACAAACCCTTTCATAGCAATTGACGACCGCACGTGCGGAAGCACGACGGATGATGATCTCGATTTTGAAGAGGGAAGTTCGTCCAGGGCACGTTGCCAGCGTGCGATAACAAAAGTCAAACAAGCAATATCGACCACCGAGATATAGTCACTCAACTCGAATTTGTCAACTTTTAGTTTTTCAGGGCCACTCACTCATCATCAGGTTGCATCCCGGCCGCCTTGCATGCCGAGACGCCGATCACCGTCCTCGACCCAAAGCAGGCGTTATGAGCGCGGCCGCGTCTTCTGCGGGTCGTAGTGCGAAAGCGGCACGATCGTCGCCGGCAGGCGCTTCTGGTGGCCGTCGAGCTTGCCGATCTCGACCTCGGTGCCGGGGCTTGCATGCATCACATCGATGCGGGCGAGCGCGATCGTCTTGCCGAGGATCGGCGAGCGCGTGGCGCTGGTAATAACGCCCACCTGCGCCCGGCCGATATGGATGCAATCGCCATGGCCGACCGCCTCGTTGGCCTTAATATCGAGACCGACGAGCAGATGACGCGGATGCTCCTTGCGCCGGATCAGCGCCTCGCGGCCGATGAAATCGTCCTGCTTGGATTTCAGCGGCACCGTGAAGCCGATCCCGGCCTCGAACGGATCCGTCTGGTCAGTGAATTCGTGATGGGCGAAGATCAGGCCCGCCTCGATGCGGACCATGTCGAGCGCCTCCAGCCCCATCGGCTTCAACCCGTGCGACTGGCCTGCCTCCCAGACGGCGTCAAACACCGTCAGCGCATCCTTCGGGTGGCAGAAGATCTCGTAGCCGAGTTCGCCGGTGTAACCGGTGCGCGAGACGACGATCGGGGCACCCTCGAAGCCGCCGATGCGGCCGACGGTGAAGCGGAACCATTCGAGTTCGCCGATATCAGGCTGGCGCGGCGCAGTCCAGATGATCTCCTTGAGGATATCGCGGCTCTTCGGCCCCTGCAGGGCGATATTGTGCATCTGATCGGTCGAGGAGCGGACCCAGGCCTTGAAGCCCTTTTTCTCGGCCTGCTGGCGCAGCCATATGCCGCTGAAATCATCGCCGCCGATCCAGCGGAAGTTCTTGTCGCCGAGCCGGAACAGCGTGCCGTCATCGATCATGCCGCCGTTTTCGTAGCACATGGCGGAATAAACGACTTGGCCGGTCGACAGCTTGCGCACGTCGCGCGTCAGGCAATATTGCAGCAGCTCTTCGGCATCCGGCCCCGTCACCTCGAATTTCCGCAAGGGCGAGAGGTCGATGACGGCGGCGCGCTGGCGGCAGGCCCAGTATTCCTCGACCGGCCCTTCGCTGGAAAAGCGGTTCGGCAGCCAATAGCCGCGATATTCGGTGTAGTCCCGCGTCAAGGCGGAGAGGCGGGGATGGAAGGCGGTTTCGCGCGTCAGTTCGGCGTCTGCATCTGGGGTCATGCGATAGGCTACCGCTCGTGAGAATTTCTCTTTTCCGGAAAAGGTGCGGACGTGGATATCCGTCGGATCCCAGCCGTTCGCAGCGTCGATATCGTCAGGGCAGGACGAAGAGACACAGACGAGATCGGTCAGCGCCCGCATCAGCACGTAATCGCCCGGACGCGACCAGGGCTCGTCGAGATAGAGCTGGTTGTTGTGGTCGATATTGGTGTTGTAGAAATAGTTCAGCGCTTCCCAGCCCTTGCGGCCGGCAATGCCGTAAGGCGCCAGCGCCGCGTTGAAATTATCCGTGCAGTTGACGTGGCCGGGATAACCCATGTCGTCGTAATAGCGCGAATTGCAGGCGGTCGCGAAAGCGTCGTGACGTCCGACCGTATCCTGGACGATTTCGACCAGCGGCTCGAAGTCTCGGTCGAAGGCCTTGGAGGGGAGACCCGGCATCGGATAGCTGCGGCCGAGCAGCGTGCGGGTGACGGTGGAATCGAGCGCCAGGTCGAGACCCTTGTCGACCTTGCGGGCGGCAAACGCCTGGAAATCTGTGCATTGGCGTCCATAAACATCGATGATCTGGATGAATTCGCCGGCACGCACGAAATAGGCTGCGGCGGTCGCCGCCCGGATGCGGATATCCTCGACCGGATCGGCGGCCGGTTCCGGCAAAGCGGAAGCGTAATCGCGGATCAGCAGGCTGCGCTTGATCCTGATCTCGATCGGCGTCGCCGTATCCTGCGCCTCCGGCGACATGGCGCTGGCAGGTGCTGCGACGATCAGCAGGCCCTTCATGGAAATCGTGAAATCCGCCCGGCTGCCCGGCGTCGATCCCGCCCCGAAGATGCTGAGCGCGCCGGCCGCCGCCAGATCGGCGCCGCGACGCTGAAGTGCGGCACGCGTGCGGGCGGCACTCTCATCCTCCGCCTGAAGAATGGCCTTCAAACCCTCGGCCGAATTGCTGAATGCCGTTCCGAGACCGGCCGCCAGGAAGCGCCCTTTCGCGTCGAGGAAGGAGATCTCGCAGAGCTGACCGCCCTCGCTGTCGATGACGCTGACGCGGTCTCCCGGCTCGACGCGCATAACGACCGATCCGCCGCCCTTTGCCCTGTAGCGCTCCGTTCCCTCCGGCAGGGTGGGAATGCCGGGATAATGCACGAGGCTCGGAGCGGCCGGCCGCAGGCCTGTCATAGCAGGATGAAGTTCTCGCATACTGCCCTCATGGGAGGATCGGGCGTCCACGGACAACCCACCCATGCAGGTTACAAAATGCCCCGGGAAAGTAAAGTGATGTTGACTAAAAAGAAAATATCTTCACTATGCATAAAGAATTGAGACTCGGGAATCCGTCGGGAACACGGATCGCCAAAATCATCCGGGCCGGCTTGAGACTGTCAGGGAGACGCGTTCAGGGAGACGTACAAAGATACGTCCGGAACAAATAGAATGGGGAATTTCACCGATGACAGACGTTGTGGAGGCCGGGATTGCATCCGGCACCGAAGGTAAGCTTGTACGCGCGCTCGACTGGAAGGGCGCATTCTGGGTGGCTGCGGGCGTGCCGCCGCTCGTTCTTTTCTCCATTGGCGGCATCGCAGGCACGACGGGCAAGCTCGCCTTCGTCGTCTGGATCATCTCGATGGTGATGGGTTTCCTGCAATCCTTCACCTATTCCGAGATCGCCGGCATGTTCGCCAACAAATCCGGCGGCGCTTCCGTCTATGGCGCTACCGCCTGGCTGCGTTACTCGAAATTCATCGCGCCGCTCTCCGTCTGGTGCAACTGGTTTGCCTGGTCGCCGGTGCTGTCGCTCGGCTGCGCTATCGCCGCCGGCTACATCCTCAACGCATTCTACCCGATTCCGGCAGCGGATTCGCAAATGGTCCTCGACTGGATCTCAGCGCATGCCGCTTCCGTCACGGCCGACAGCCCCCGCGTCGCCGAATATATCGCAGCCCATGCCGGCACGACGCCGGATGACGCCGTCAAGGCATTGCTCGGCACCGATGGCGTCGCGGCGCTCACGCCGGCGATCCGCAGCTGGTCGCTCTTCAGCTTCAGCATTCCCTTCCTTGCCACCGCCAATATCAATGCCACCTTCTTCATCGGCGGCATCCTGATGCTGATTATCTTCGCCATCCAGCATCGCGGCATTTCGGAAACGGCAAGCGTGCAGAAGTGGCTGGCCATCATCGTGCTGGTGCCGCTGCTCATCATCGGCCTCTACCCGATCGTCAGCGGCCAGATCCTTGCCACCAACGTCACCGGCCTCGTGCCGCCGACAGCCGCCTATTCCGCTGCCGACGGCACCTGGAGCAACGGCGGCTGGACACTCTTCCTCGGCGGCCTCTATATCGCCGCCTGGTCGACATACGGCTTCGAGACGGCGGTCTGCTACACCCGCGAACTCAAGAACCCGAAGACCGACACCTTCAAGGCGATCTTCTATTCCGGCCTTGCCTGCTGCCTGTTTTTCTTCCTCGTGCCCTTCGCCTTCCAGGGCGTTCTCGGCCATGCAGGCATGCTGGCCCCCGGGATCGTCGATGGCACCGGTGTTGCCGAAGCGCTCGGCGGCCTGATCGGCGCCGGCCGCGTCGTTACCCAGCTGCTCGTCGTGTTGATGATCATGGCGCTCTTCCTCGCCATCATGACGGCGATGGCCGGCTCGTCGCGCACGCTCTACCAGGGTTCGAAGGATGGCTGGCTGCCGAAATATCTCGACCACGTCAACGAACACGGCGCGCCGACCCGGGCGATGTGGACCGATTTCGCCTTCAATCTCTTCCTGCTGGCGATTGCCTCGGATGTCGGCGGCTATTTCTTCGTGCTCGCCGTCTCGAATGTCGGTTACATCATCTTCAACTTCCTGAATCTTAATTCCGGCTGGATCCACCGGATGGATTCCGGCCATATCGAACGCCCCTGGAAGGCGCCGACCTGGCTGATCGGCCTCAATACCGTGCTGGCCTTCGTCAACGCGCTGTTTCTCGGCGCCGGTGCCAAGGTCTGGGGTTATTCCAATGCGCTCTGGGTCGGCTTCATCTTCGCCGCCCTGATCCTGCCGGTCTTCGCCTATCGCCACTATGTGCGCGACGGCGGTAAATTCCCGGCCGGCGCGATGGAGGATCTTGGCCTCGTCGGCCAGGATCTCGGCGTCAAGAAAGCCGGCATCCTGCCCTATCTCGCGCTCGCCGGTGGCCTGGCGATCGTCCTGATCGCCAACGTGATCTTCCAGCTTCCGGCCTAAAATCGCCTCCCAAGCAGAAAGGCCGCTAAGCCGCCATGGAAACATGGCGGCTTTTTCATGGAAGCGGACGTCGCGTGATCGTCTCACCGCCATCGACGAATATACTGTCCGCTTCGGCGAGAAGCGGACAGGGTTATTCGAAGACAAAGGAAACCTCAGCGCCCACCCTCGATCTTGCGATGGCGCTGGTTGATGCCGCCCTTGCCGTAGGGGTAGTCGAACGGCTGAGGCGCGCTCGCTTCGTTGAGCCTCGCCATGTCGTCGCCGGAGAGCTTGAGCTTCATCGCACCGAGATTGTCGGCGAGCTGTTCCGGCGTGCGGGCGCCGAGGATCACGGACGTGATCGCCGGCTGCGCCGCCGTCCAGGCGAGCGCCACCTGCGCCATGCTGACGCCATGCGCCTTGGCGATCTCCTCGACGACAGCGATGATCGCCCAGGTTCGCTCCAGCGCATTACGCGGCGCATAGGATTCGCCGCCGCGATTGGGGTTTTCACCGAGGCGGGTGGCACCCGTCGGCATCTCGTCGCGCTTGTATTTGCCGGTCAGCCAGCCGCCGCCGAGCGGTGACCACGGCAACAGACCCATGCCGGCATCCTGGCAGGCCGCGACGATCTCGAGTTCGATGTCGCGCACCAGCAGGTTATATTGCGGCTGCAGCGTCACCGGGCGGGTATAGCCGCGCGCCTTGGCGATCTCCGAGGCCTTGGCGATGTGCCAGCCGACATAGTTGGAGAAGCCGTAATAGCCGATCTTGCCGGAGGAAACCGCATCGTCGAGGAAACGCAGCGTCTCCTCGATCGGCGTCAGCGCGTCCCAGGCATGCATCTGGTAAAGGTCGATCTGCTCGAGGTCGAGGCGGCGGAGCGAATCGTCGAGCGCCTGGCCAAGATGCCGGCGCGACAGGCCGATATCGTTGGGGCCGTTGCCCATCGGGAACCGCCCCTTGGTGGCGACGATCGCCTGGCGGGCCTCGGTCGGGCGTGCCTTCAGCCAGGTTCCGATGATCTCTTCCGACTTGCCGGCGCTGTAGACATCGGCGGTATCGATGAAATTGCCGCCCCAGGCGAAATAATCGTCGAGAAGCTTGTGCGAGGCGGCCTCATCGGCCTCCGCGCCGAAGGTCATGGTGCCGAGGCAATAGGCGGTGACGACGGTCCCGCTGGGACCGAGCTTGCGATAATCCATTTCTTCCTCCTCATGCGGATACCCGCAGCCGACGTGCAAACGTCGGGGTAGAAGCCGGGGCTCCTGCAATCAATGACAATGACAATATTGTGCTTGAGGCGGCCGCTTGCCGCCGGATGACGTATAGCGCCCTGGGCTGGGAGCACAGGGGCGAGGGGGAGCATAACCAATCCCGCCCGCGCTACCAAGTGAGAAAAAAATATTCCTGCCTGCCGTCGCAGCCGGCAAGGCACGGATCTTACGACAACGAGCCGGCGATCCGATCGGCTGCGGCGACACCGGTCTCGTAGGCGCCGTGCGCAGTCGAATAACGCGAGGTCGAACAGGCCTCGCCGGCAAAGAAGATCCGCTCGTCATGCGGCGCGGCGAGACGGCCGCGTTGATCGGAGGCGCCGGGTTCGGCGTAGGAATAGGAGCCGCCGATATGGGGCGTTGCGGCCCAGGCCGACATCGCGGCGACTGACAGCCCCTTCCGGATGTCCGCGCCGAAATGCGCCGCCAGTTCATCGCCAGCGAAGGTAAAGGCAGCCTCTCTGCCTTGCCCCTCTAGATCATGCGCGAGGTCGCCGGCGAAATAGGCCTCGACGACGGGCGCGCCGAACGGCCGAAGCTGATAGGTACCGGTCGCGCCGCGACTGTTGGAGCCGAGCATATGCGTGTCCGCCGGCAGCGCCTCCTGATTCGCGAGCCTTAAGAAGAGCTTGTCGGCGACCCCGAGCGGCAAACGGGCCGCCGCTTCGATCTTCTCCGGCAAAGGTGGGTCGAAGGCGATCTTGCCGGCGGCAAGCACATTCGTCGAAACCGTCACCAGCACCGCGCGGGCACTGAGCACGCCCTGGTTCGTCTCGATGCCGATACGACCGGCATGACGATGGTCGATGCGGGTTACCTCGGTGCCGAGCCTTGCCCGAACCGGCTTACCGTAAAGCGAGACCAGCGTTCCATAGCCCTCGCGCACCCGCCAGTCAGGGCCAGGGCCGGGATCGTATCTGTTGTAATCGACGACCGACGACCGCTCCAGTTCGGCGCCGGTGATATAGGTGCCGACCGCCCGGATCTGGCCGTTCCAGGGATTGCCCGGCTCGAGCATATCGGCCATCGCTGCGTCATTCCCCGCGTGGCTCTCGAGGCGCTCGAAGTAGGCGCCGATCGCCTGCCTTGCGGCACGCGCCTCCGCGCCATCCCGCGGAAGCTGCCGTCCGCCATCATTCCAGGGTGCCGGCGTGCGGTCGACCGTCAGTCCGACCTCGCCGGCGATCGCAGTCCAGGCATTGGTCCGCGCGCCATGCAGCCAGCCGCAGCCGAGATCGAGCCCGATATCGGCTGCTTCAGGCAGACTGGCCGTCCAGGCGCGACCGCCGAGACGATCGCCAGCTTCAAGCAGGAGGATGGACAGATCCGGGCGGATTGCCAGCAGGCGACGGGCGGCGGCAATGCCGGCGGCACCGGCGCCGATGATAACGACATCCTCGTCGGCACCTTTGCTGTTGTCACCAGGCATACATTCTCCTTCGGTCGCGCGACGGTTAAGTGGAAAGGGTCGCTCTCATGCCAACCCGCTTGCTATTGCAGCTGTTCCAGCAGCCGCCGGAGTGCTGTCCGCAGATCGTCCATCTGCTGCTGGCTGGTCAAGGCCGCCCAGCTTTCATCGACACGCCGGCCCGCCGCCATCGCTATCGGCCTGACCCCCTGGCCTTTTTCCGTCAGAAACACCAGCCGGCCGCGGCGGTCGTTCGGATCAGGCCGGCGCTCGACATAACCCAAGCGCTCGAGTTCTTCCACGGCCTGCGTCATCGTCTGCTTGCGAACACGGGCGAGCTTGGTCAGCTCGCTGACCTGGATGCCCTCTGGGCGCGCGAAGGTGAAGACATTGGCGTGCGGCGGGCGGATATCGCCGTAGCCGGCCTCATCGAGTGCCGCTTCGACGGCCTGCGTCCAATGCTGATGGACCAGACGCAACAACAGGCCAAGGGAAGACGACGACATGAAACCCCGCGCAGCAATATAGACAGTTACCTGTCTATATGATAAATGGACAGTCGCCTGCCTATATAGCACGAAAGCGTGGAGCTCCATATGCCGACCATCGATATCCTCACCTCGTTCATCTCCTACGAGGAGCTGGGGGAGGGCGACCCGATCGTCTTCCTTCACGGCAATCCCACCTCATCGCATCTCTGGCGGAACATCATGCCCGGTATCGGGTCAGGCCGCTGCCTGGCGCCCGATCTGATCGGCATGGGGCGCTCCGGCAAACCCGACATCGGCTATCGCTATGGCGATCACATCGCCTATCTCGACGCCTGGTTCGATGCGCTTGCCCTCGACGACATTGTGCTCGTCGGCCACGACTGGGGCGGCGCGCTGGCATTCGACTGGGCCTCGCGCCACGCCGAGCGGGTGCGCGGCATCGCCTTCATGGAAACCATTCTGCGGCCGATGAGCTGGGAGGATCTGCCAGGCGGCGGAAAGGCGCGTTATGAACTGTTGCGGGGTGCGGGAACCGGCGAGGCCAAGGTCCTCGACGAAAATTTCTTCATCGAACAGGCCTTGCGAGCGACCACGCTGAAAGGGCTTAGCGATGCCGACTGGGATGTCTACCGCGCACCCTATCCGGACCGTAACAGCCGGCGCCCGCTGCTGAAATGGCCGCGTGCCATGCCGATCAACGGCGAGCCGGCCGATGTAGTCGCCAGGATTGAGGGCTATGACCGCTGGCTTTCCGCCAGTCCTGAGGTTCCCAAGCTGCTGCTGACCTTCGAAGGCCCCCCCGAAACGCTGTTAATCGGCAGCGAGATGATTTCGTGGTGCCGCGACAACATCGCAGGCCTGGAGATCAGAGGGTGTGGGCCGGCACGCCATATCGCCCCCGAGGACCAGCCCGAGGCGATTGCCACCGAAATCAAAAGCTGGATCGACAGGAGCGGGCTGAGAGCAGCGCACCGGAAGGTCGCGTCTCAGTCATGAAGATCTGCCTCGGCGGCACCGTGACTGCGACATGACAGACTGTTGCAATGTTGAGCCGGTTCATAGGTGGGATCAATCAGCCACCGTGAAGGTCCCATGCCACGTTTCGATCGACGACGCTTTCTTCTCGCCTGGCTTCGCGCGCCGCTGCGCATCGCCTCGATCACGCCTTCATGCCCCCGCCTTGCGGGCCTGATGACCAAGGAAATTTCTACGTTAACCGGGCCGGTTCTCGAACTCGGCCCGGGCACCGGCGTTTTCACCGCAGCCCTTTTGGAACGCGGCATTGCCGAGCGCGATCTGACGCTGGTCGAATACGAGCGGGATTTCGCCACCCTGCTTCAAGGCCGCTTTCCCGATGCCAGGGTGCTGTGGGTGGACGTGCGGCAGATGTGGAAGACGGCGCTTTCCGGAAGCTTCTTCGGCGGTGTCGTCAGCGGGCTTCCGCTTCTTGCCATGCGGCCGGAGGACGCGCGGACGCTCCTCGAGGGCTGCTTTTCCAACCTCAGACCGCACGGTGCCTTCTATCAGTTCACCTACGGGCCGAAATGCCCGGTGCCCGTCGAAATCCTCGACTCCCTCGACCTTGTCGCCACGAGGATCGGCTGGACGTTGCGCAATATCCCGCCGGCCGCGGTCTATCGGATCAGCCGCAGGTACCAGCCGATGATATTGATCGAGCAGCGCCGCGCGTGATGACGGATACGATCCTTTGCTACGCGGCGGCGATCCCGCATTCGATGCGCGACAGGCATCGCAGACTTGTTCGAGGGTGATATGGTTTCCACCTATGGACCGACGGCCCCCGATAGGTCCCCGATAGGAATGTGAGATGCGCATATTACTGATCGAGGATGAACCTCAAATGGCCGTGGCGCTCCGAGGCGCCCTGACCAGGCACGACATGGTGATGGATCATGTTTCGACGCTGTGCGACGCCGAACTGGTGATCGGCGACGGCGCCTACGACGCCGTCCTTCTGGATCGGCAACTGCCTGACGGCGATGGCCTCGAACTTATTCCGAAGATCCGCAAGAAGGGGCTGACGCTGCCGATCATCGTCATCACCGCCAAGGGAGAGGTTCCAGACAGGATCACCGGCCTTGAGACCGGCGCCGACGACTACCTTGCCAAGCCCTTCGTCTTCGACGAACTTCTGGCGCGGCTGCGTGCCGTGATGCGCCGCTCCGAAACCTTGCGCCCGGCGCTGATCTCGATCGGCCGTCTTTCGTTCGATCCGACCTATTGCGACATCATCGTCTCCGGCCTGCGTCTGGAAATGCCGCGCCGGGAGGCGCTGGTGCTCGAATGCCTCATGCGCCGCGCCGGTCGCATGGTGCCGCGACCGGCCTTGATGGAAGCGGTCTTCGGCTTCGACGACGAGATCCAGTCGAACGCGCTCGATTCCCACATATCGCGGTTGCGGCGCAAGCTGGCGGCATCGCAAGCAGGCGTGGTCATCAACGTTATCCGGGGCGTGGGTTATCTCCTGCGGGAAGCATCATGAGCAAACGATGCTCCTATTCGCTGCGCAAGCGCCTGTTCTGGCGCCTTCTTGCCGTGCAATCGGTCGTGCTCATCCTGGTGATGATCGTGCTGATTTCGGTTGGCAAGATATCCGAATACAGGTCGACGGAGGGCACGATCGAGGTCCTGCGCCAGGCCGTCTTCCGGCAACCCACCGGAGAGTTGAGCCTGAGGGAGACCGAGGATCTGCGGCAGCTGCGCAAGGACGCGCCCGATCTCTGGTACACTGTCCGTGACATGCAGGGACATGTTTTGACCGAGGGCCGGATTCCGGAAGAATATGCCACAATCGGCAACACGCTCGATCATGTCGTCGAGGCCGAGTTCGGCGCGAATCTCGGCGACCACGACCGTCCGGCTGCCCGGATGAAGTGGATTGCGACGGATTGGGGACAGGTGCAGTTTCTGACGAGCACCGACGGCCCCATCTCGTCCACCTTGATCCTGCTCAAGCTTTCGCTGGTGCTTGCGAAGATTGTCATTCCCATCGTCGCGGTGATGGCGTTGGGTGCGTTGATCGCGACGCCGCTCGTCGTGCGACGATCGCTGGTCGGGATCGATCAGGCCGCGCTCCAGGCCGATACGATCGATATCGACCAGCGTGGCGGCCGGCTGTCGGAACACGATATTCCCGAAGAGATCGCGCCGCTGGTGCACGCCGTCAACCGCGCGCTCGGACGTCTCGACGAGGGTTACGAGCGGCAGGAACGGTTTCTGACCGATGCCGCCCATGAGCTGCGCACGCCGATCGCCATTCTGAACACGAGAATTGGAGCCCTGCCGCACAGTTCGATCAAGACCGACCTCCTGGAAGATGCAGCCAGGCTCGCCGTACTCACCGAGCAGATGCTCGATCTTCAGCGACTGAAACAGGGCAAGGTCCAGTTCACCAAGGTCGATCTCGGCCAGTTGGCGAGGAAGGTCATGATCGAGATGGCGCCGCTGGCCTTTGCCGCCGGCTACACGGTACAGTTCGATGTCGACGGCGCCGGCGAGATCGAGGGCGATCCTCTGGCGCTGCAGCGCGCCCTGATGAACATCCTGCAGAACGCGATCAACCATGGCGGCAGGAAAGGCACCATCTCGCTGACATCAGGCTGCAACTGGATCGAAGTCAGGGACGAGGGACCGGGCATCCCCGCCGATATGCGCGATCGCATATTCGAGCCGTTCTTCAAGCGCCATCACGACGGACGCGGTGCCGGCCTCGGCCTTAATCTCGTCCGCGACATCCTGCGCATGCACGGCGGTGAGGTGACGATCGACAACTACAGTCCAGGCGCGGTCTGCCGGCTGAGCTTCCCGACGGACAAAACGGCACATGTTGATACTCCACCACATCTGGCGACTGCATAATTCAAGGTGCTAGCGGCGCCTCTCGAAAAGGCGTGGTGCTGTCCGTGCGATGGATTAAATCGCCTCTTCATGACATATAGATTCGATGAGCGTGCACAGAGATTCGCAACTCGACATGTTTGCCAAGGCATCGCCCGCAACGGCCAAGGCACGCGGTCCATCGCACCGGCGGCCATCGCAGCCGGTCGTCCACTCCAATGAAGACATGGCGCGGACGCTCGAAGAGAGCGGCAACTATCGCATCTTGAGAAAACTGGTCGCCCGGCCGATTGCGTCAGTCAGACGGCCGGGGTTTTCGCGCCTCGGCGTCATTCTCGATACGGAGACCACGGGTCTCAACCATCGCAGCGACGAGATCATCGAAATCGGCGCCGTCGCCTTTACCTTCGACGATGACGGTGCGATCGGCGATATCGTCGGCATTTATGGCGGCCTGCAGCAGCCGTCCCGGCCGATCCCGCCCGAGATCACCCGGCTGACGGGGATTACGGACGCGATGGTCGAAGGACAGCTCATCGATATCCAATTGCTGCGTACTCTGATCGAGCCGGCGGATCTGATCATTGCCCACAATGCCGGTTTCGACCGGCCGTTCTGCGAGGCCTTCTCGAAGATTTTCGCCGGCAAGGCCTGGGCATGCTCGGTTTCGGAGATCGACTGGAGCGGCCGCGGCTTTGAGGGTACGAAGCTCGGCTATCTCGTCGGCCAGGCCGGATATTTCCATGAGGGCCACCGCGCGGTAGACGACTGCCACGCACTGCTGGAAATCCTCGATCGGGAGCAGCGCGGCGGAGAAAGCCCGTTCACCGAGCTTTACCGCGCCAGCCAGCGCTCGCGCGTCCGTATCTTTGCCGAACACAGCCCGTTCGAGATGAAGGATCATCTGAAGGGGAGGGGTTATCGCTGGTCGGACGGCAGCGACGGCCGCCTGAAGTCCTGGTGGATCGAAGTCGGCGAAGAGGATCTCGACGACGAACTCTCCTATCTGCGCTCGGATATTTACCGATGGGCCGAGGCGGAGCCGCCGATCGTACGGCTGACGGCCTTCGATCGTTTCAAACTCTGACCGCGAAGCGGTTCGAATCCTGAGCTGCAAGATATGGCGACCCATGCAAGTGTCGCATAGGTGCACTGATGCATTGGCGCTGCAATAATCAGCGGTCTCGTATTATATACACCTCATCGAAGCGAACGAAGCGCCAAGGACTGGCAGCTAAGCTTCGAAAGCCCACGAAAGGGGATCATCATGAACGTAGCACGCTCTTTCAATAACTGGCGCAAGTACCGTCAGACGGTCGCTGAACTGGGTCGTATGTCCGCTCGCGAACTGGACGACCTCGGCATCGGCCGCGGCGACATCCGCAACGTCGCCCGTGCAGCCATCGCCCGTTAACGGCAGCTTAGACCAAGCATCTTCAAGACCATGCCAGCGCCTGCTTCCTCCCGAGCGGGCGCTTTGCTTTTGTGCTTCCAGCGAATGGACCAAGGTAATCGAGCCTCCCGCTTTTCGCATAACGCATAGCTGCCCTGCAAAGAAATGCCTATCAACTGAGCAAGAAATAAGTATGATTATTTCTATCGAAGCGATGCACCTCCTCCCGCGTCCCTTCGATGTACAGGCGCCCCATCCTCCTCCCAGGGTCGTCTGTGGAATGACAGCACTCCTCCTCCCAGCTGTCGTTCGGTTTTTTACGAAAGCCTGCCGCACCTCCTCCCGCGGCAGGCTTTTTCGTTTTGGCCGATAGCACTGCCGGATCGCGCCAAGAACGACGGCTTGCGATCCATCGCTTGGATGATGGCGTCATCATCTCCGGAAATTCTCCTGTCTATCCCAAATTCGCTTCGCGCTCTTGCGGGCCTTACGTCTCCTCGAACGCGCACCGACAAACATGTTGACACCAAACTTGTCGTACAACTATGTAACCGGATGGATACCGCCGCAGCGGAACAGGCCGGACAAGACCGGCTTCCGCAATAGCGACGCCCCCGTAGCGACAATGAAGCGGAAGGAAAATTGACATGCAGATCGACGTGAGGCACGCCTCCCATCCAGAGGCCGTGCGCAATTTCGACACGGAGACGCTTCGGCGTCACTTTCTGGTGGAAACCGTCTTCGCGAGCGGCGAGATCCGGCTCACCTATTCGCATTACGACCGGATGGTCATCGGCGGCGCGACGCCGCTCGGCCCCGGGCTGACGCTGACGGCGCCGACGGCGATCGGACAGGAAACCTTCCTTGCCGAGCGCGAACTCGGCGCGCTCAACATCGGCGGTGCCGGCCGCATCATCGTCGACGGCACGAACTACGATCTTGCCAAATTTGATTGCCTCTATGTCGGCAAGGGCGCCAGGGACATCAGCTTCGAGAGCGCGGATGCCGCCAATCCGGCAAAGTTCTATCTGGTCTCGACGCCAGCGCATCAGGCGCACCCGACCGTATTGCTCACCCGCGAAAAGGCCCGTCACCTGACGCCGGGCGAAGCCGCGACGGCCAACAAGCGGTCGATCTACCAGTTCATCCATCCGGACGTCTGCCAGTCCTGCCAACTCACCCTGGGCTTCACCATGATCGAGCCGGGCAGCGTCTGGAACACAATGCCGGCACATACGCATGACCGCCGCATGGAAGCCTATCTCTATTTCGATCTCGAAGCGGAGCAGCGTGTGTTCCATTTCATGGGCGAGCCGCAGCAGACCCGGCATATGCTTGTCGCCAACGAACAGGCGGTCATCTCGCCGCCCTGGTCGATCCATTCGGGCGCCGGCACCAAGAATTACAGCTTCATCTGGGCGATGGCCGGCGACAATAAGAGCTTCACCGACATGGACCATATCGCCATTGCGGATCTGAGGTGAGCATCGTGGCAAATCCCTTCGACCTTTCCGGCCGGGTTGCCGTCGTCACCGGCGCCAATACGGGTCTCGGCCAGGCCATCGCGGCAGCGTTGGCGCAGGCCGGCGCGTCGATCGTCGCCGTCGGACGCTCCTCGATGGACGAAACCGAGGCGCTGGTGCAGGAAGCGGGAAGCCGCTTCCATGTCGTCAAGGCCGATCTCGCCAGCATCGAACCAGTCAAGGGGATCGTTACCGAGACCATCCAGACCTTCGGCGGCCTCGACATCCTCGTCAACAATGCCGGCATCATCCGCCGCGCCGATGCACTCGACTTCACCGAGGAAGACTGGGACGCGGTGATCGACGTCAATCTGAAGACTGCCTTCTTCCTGTCTCAGGCGGCCGGCCGCCATATGGTCGACAAGGGCAGGGGCAAGATCATCAACATCGCCTCGCTGCTCTCCTTCCAGGGCGGCATCCGGATCCCGTCTTATACCGCCTCGAAAAGCGGCCTTGCCGGGCTGACCAAGCTGCTTGCCTGCGAATGGGCCGGCAAGGGCGTCAACGTCAACGCCATCGCCCCCGGCTACTTCGTGACCAACAACACCACGGCGCTGCGCGAAGATGCCGACCGCAATGCCGCCATCCTTGCCCGAATCCCGGCCGGGCGCTGGGGAACGCCGTCCGAACTCGGCGGTGCGGCCGTCTTCCTGGCATCGTCGGCATCCGATTACGTGCATGGAACGGTGCTGCCTGTCGATGGCGGTTGGCTGGCGCGGTGATCGGTTTCACCTGAAGCGCGGGGAGCGAAGCTGAACGATCGCGACGCGCTTTAGTGCCGCTGCCTGCCGCATCGGCGTGGATACGGAAACGAACAGGAAACGGGGTCGGCGCAGCCGCCTCGACATCAGGATTTCGAAACAGGATGGCAGATAAGGACAACGCGGTCTTCAATACCATTCAGCAGGCGCCGAACCTGCGCAGCAACCTTGCCGATATGTTGACGGCGCAGATCGAGTCCGGCGACCTGAAGCCCGGCCAGCGCCTGCCGACCGAACAGGCGATCATGACGACGACCGGCGTCAGCCGGACGATCGTTCGCGAAGCGCTCGCCGCGCTGCGCGCGAAGGGGCTGATCACCACACGGCAAGGCCTTGGGGCTTTTGTCTCGAACGATCCAACGCCCAGATCCTTCTCCATCATTCCCAACGACCTGCAGTCGATCGACGAGGTCCTGCGTGTGCTGGAACTGCGTATGGGGGTCGAATATGAAGCCGCCGGTCTTGCGGCGCTGCGGCGCACACAGGAGGACATCGACCGTATGCAGGATCGTCTCGATGACCTAGACAAGGCGCTCGAAGAAGGTGGGTACGGCGCGCAGGAGGACTACGCCTTCCACCGGTCCATTCTGGTCGCGACGCAAAACTCCTACTACGGCCGCCTCTTCGACACGTTCGGCAACATCATGGTGCCGCGGCAATGGGCGCGATTGGACAAGATGACCTCAGCCGAGCGCAAGCGCCACGCGGCGCGTATGCGCAGGGAACACCACGCCATATTCGCGGCGATCCGCGACCGCGACGAGCCTGCAGCCCGACGCGCCATCCGAAGCCACTTGTCGAAGAGTGCGGCGCGCTTTGAAGAGCTGCGCGACGCTACTGTATAGATAGCGCCTCGTCCTGGACTGTTACGCCTCGGGCTTCGGCTTCATCAGCCGGCGCCAGGCGGCGTGATCCGTTTGCAGATCGGCGGAGGCATGGATTGCGGGCAGAAGCGGTTTACGTTTGCGCCGGCCGAAGCGCCGTTTGAAGCCGAGGATATTTTCGACGAAGCTCCTGGTGTAGAGCCCCGGGCCGCTCGAATAGATGCGCCATCCGCCGTCGACGGCAATCTCTCCCGCCTTGACGCGCCCCCATTCGGCCGCCGCCTGATAACGGTCATGGAAAGCCGCGTCGCTGCTGCTGAAATAGGTATTGCGCTGGCGCAGCGAAACATGCGGCAGCGCCGTGGTGACAGAAATCGGATTGACGACGGCGATCGCCTTCCAGAGCTCGTCTACTTCTGCCTCCAGCGCCAGCGTTTCGCAGTAGCGCAGATGCGCATGCACATACATCAGTCCGATCTCGCGACCGAAGAAGGAGGAGGATTCGGCCCGGCGAAACAGCGTCTCGGGGCCGCCGGCATAGGTCGCCGGTTTTTCCATCAGCCGCACGCCGTCGGGGAAGAGCAGATGCTCTTCGATCAGCTTCATATGATCGCGTCTCTGAACCGGCGTGAAGAGGCCGCCAAGCATCGCCTGCGTCATCGAGATCAGTGAAAAATGTAGGCCGGTGCGCCGGTCGCTCGGGTGCAGCAGCAATTCGACGCCGTCATGGGCGGGATCGAAGATACCGTAGCCGGCAACGACGCCGTCGCGCACGAGATGGCGGTTGAAATCCCGGCGCATCGCCGTTGCGATCTTCCTCAAGCCCTTAGCCTTGTCGCCATGGCCGAGGCGGCGCAGGATCGCCGAATAACGGACGATCTGCTCGTAGAGCAGGGCAACGGTCCAACTGCTGACCATCCAGTCGCGCAGATGCGGATCGGCCGGCTGCAGGGAATCGTTCCAGTCTCCCTCGCCATAGCGGATCAGATGCGTACCCGGGATGAAAGCTTCGCGAACGGTCTCGAGCAGCTTCTCGACATGGATCGCGATGGTGTCGAGCTCCGGCGCCCTGGTCATCGTCTTTTCGTCGCGCCAGGAGACTTTCTCGTCGAGGATGGCGAGATCGCCGCTCGCTTCGATATAGTCGCACAGCGCCTTCAGCGGCCAGACGACGATGTCGCCGTGACTATCGCCCGCCCGGATGTTGGCATAGGGCTCGAGCATAAACCATTGCGGCCAATCGCCTTTTTCCAGGTATTGTTCGCTGAAGACGGTCTTCAGCACCTCCTTGGCTTCGCGATCATGCTCGTAGGCGAGCAGGAATTCGATCGGCCCCTGGCATGCGTCGCGTGTGCCCCAGGCGGCACCTGTATATTGCTCGAGGCCGTGCGGTACGCTCAGATGCACGATCGCGTCATGCGCGAGCCAGGGCAGCAGGGTCGTCTGCGCCGCGAGGTCGGGCGAGGTGCTGGCGATCGTCAGGCCGCGCACGGTGTTCCGCCAGAATTTCGATGCCCGTGCCAGCATGGCTTTATCGGTGACGCCGGCCTCATAACGTTGCGCCAGTCGCTCGGCTTCCGCCGCATCGGTCATCGAGCCGACGACGGCGAAAGAGAGCGCCTGCGTCATCAGGGATCGGAGCGCCACGAAGGCGCCGTTGCGTGTTACCCCATCGCTGTAGAGCAGTTCGTCGCCGCCGATTTCCTCGATCGCGTCGGGCGTCGAACTCACCAGCCAATAGCCGGCATCGGGATAACGCTCGCCCCAGAGCCAGGCCGGGTCCGGCCGGAAAAGGATGCGTTTGCCCGACGGATCGAACTCAATCTGCCCGCCGGCGTCATATTCGCGCTCGCCAAGCACGACATGGCCGAACACCAGAAAGCGGCACGGCTTGCCCTCGACGGAGACGCTCCACTGCATCGCCGCATTCTCGCCGGAGGCGACCGCCGACACGATGATCGTGCGTTCGGGGAGACGATAGATCCAGCGGCAATCGCTGAGCCCCATTTCGAAAGCCGACGGCACTGCCAGAAGCTGCCAGCCGGCGCCGACATCCGCCATGATGCGCAGCCCGCTGGCGCGGGTCAGATTGTAGGGATCGCGGGAGACGGAAAAGAGCTTGTGAAAGGACGTATTGCCGATCGTCAGCTGGGCCGCGAAAATGCCCTGCATCCAGCAGGTCGCGGCAAGCGTCGCATCGTCGAGCAGCATGTTTTCACCGCTTCTGACGATCGCGCCGTGACGGCGCGCCACCATGAGTTCCTTGTCGCGCAAGACCACGTGGCGGTTCAAAATGCCGTCCGACACGAAAAACGAAAGAAGCTTTCCGTCGACGCGCTCTTCCAGGCTCCGCGCCGGATAGAGCTGGCCGATCGCTTTTTTATTCAGCGCCTCGGCCTTCAGCAAGGCAGCATCCTGGAGAAGGCTGCGGACTGGCGCGACCTCCTCGATATCGGCGGTCGCACTGTCTGTCGCCGCGAGCTCGTCAAGCCGTGAAAGGTCGGCATCGCTCGATGCCTCGGGATGATCGGCGGCAAACACGGCAAAGAAGGTCACGGTCGCACCGCTTGCCGGAACGGAGAGCGATTTCGACTGAATGGCGGGGCATGCCGTCTCCTGCTGCCGCCGTTTGCTCGGCAGGTTGGTGCCGAAGGGGCCGACCAGCATGTCGTCGAGCCGGTCGCTCGCCTGCACCAGCTGGATCGCATCCGTGGCATAGGCGGCCGCGCCATCGAGGCAGCCCTGCACGAGCCAGGGGTTGCGGACGCCCGACTGCTTGAGATTTTGCCGGTTCATCACGACAGGGCCGAAGGTCTCGTGATCGGCGATATGATGATCGACATATTGAGAGGCATAGGCTTCGCTGTTCATCAGGAAGCCGCGATCGCCGAGACCGACGTCCTGGATCAGCACCAGATCGACCGGCAGCGTCCCATCCTTCCGATGCCGGATGGAGACACGCCAGAACCAGGCTGTTTCGGAAGGGTGAAGCTCAAGGCGGACATTGTAGCCGATATCGCCTCTCTTGCCGCTCCAGGAGAGGCTCGTCGCATCGTGCCCGAAGCTGCCGTCGGCGCGAGACCCGACAAGCTCGACGACGTCAGGTGCAGCCCCGCCGATGCGCAGATAAAGGCGACCGATGCCGCCGGTAAGCGGCGAGCCCTGGATCTGGTTGATCTGCATCGATCCCTTGTCGTCGGCATATTCGATGGCAAACAGGGTGCCGTTCGGCAAAGCCGATATCGATAGGCCGGAACCGTTGCTGATCGTGAAGAGGCCAAGCTCGTCGCGTCGGGGCATTTGAAAACTGCGGTCAAGGTCCGTGGCCATTGAGATCTCGTCGATTGGCTTCAGAAGGGAATTGGAGGATGACGCAAAATGGTTGAGAGAAATCTTACCATTATCGCGGGTTCTCGATGAGGGCCTTGAAAGCTAGGCCAGTCGATATCACTTGATGTTCCAATTCGATAGTTGCACCTATAGGTCATTGCCAAGCTTCAAAGGAACTGTGGTGGCCGGTGACGATGATGCCGTCAGATGCTCAGTGGCGCCATACCGCGGGAACGGAGTTCCCTATCGTTTAAGTTCAAGGCAAACTGGGACGGAAACTGCTGATTCCATCTGTGCGTGCTTCTTGACGCAACTCGCAGCTCCTATTCAACGAGGTGACTATTGACGCAGTTCTTCGAAACCACTCAAGGGATCATGGCAATGGGAGCGTTCATCGGCGCCGGCGGTTTGGCCGCTGGCTCCTTGCTTCCCATCGTCATTCGACTTGCGAAGTCTGGGATCAACCGGCGCCCGAAAGCCGAGGTTAGAAACCTAGCGATGCTGACGGTGCTGGCCCTAGATGATTTTGTCGGAGCCAGCTATGCCGCCGTTCACGACATGCCCGAATTCAATCCTATGGATGAAGGCCAATTCGCGTTTCACGTTCCCGATCCAACCCTTGCACTTCCGCAAGACGCAAACTGGGCGCTTTTTAATCCCGAGCTTGTAGAAGAAATTTTGTGGTTGTCGAACCGGGTGAAGACCCTTTCTTATGCGTTGGATAGTCTCGACCTTTCCAGGCCCGGATACGATGGCTTCTTCGAGCGACGCCAAGAAGGTTATGCTGGTCTGGCGGCTGAAGCGATGGACATTATTGAGCGTATGCTTGAAGAGTTTGACATCACCCTGCCTGCCAAGCCAGATTATTATCGCCGGCGGGAAGGTCTCGTTTCAGCTGTCCAAAAGGCTGGAGAAAATAGCTCGCAGCGCCCAAAGGCTCGCACTCTTGCGCACCCGGGTGGGTCAAATGTGCTGCAACTGTTCCCAAAGGCAAACGACGACGCCGAGTAAAATCAAGCGATATCGTCGAACCCGGTCAAAGGTATCGCGTCCTCACGCATGGCCTGTTTTCCATTGGATGGCTCGTTTCAATTGCGGCCTAGGCCGGCGCCAGATCGACGCCTTCTAGAAAGTTCAAAACCCAGGTCGCGGTAGCAGCGTTCAAGATCCATCCTCCACGGCTCCTTCGGCTGGATAGTCCGCCGTTGCATAGCTGCATTGCACAAAAAATGTTTTCCAACTGGTCAAAAAAGGAGCATGGTGATTATAGCTGATGCAACACGACGGCTTTCCTCCCAGTTCCGTCGTTTCAGCTGTTCCCCTCTGGAGGTTTATACCTTCACAATTAAAGGGCCACGGTTCTCCGTCGGCCCTCTTTTTTTGTCTGCGAAAATCACGGGTTGCTGCCGGGTTTGATCGACCGGCATCCAATTCGTATGTCATAAAACGCCCAGGTAAAGCTGGCAAATGGCCATCGCGGCTTGCGGCTGTGATCTTTTGGGCTGTATGCGCTATGAGCGAACCACGGCAGCCGGGGATGGGAACAAATGACCACAATCACCATCGACGATGCTCTCAACCACGCGGGAGCAGGACGATATCAGCGACGGCTGATGGCCATCTTCGGCTTGGTCTGGGCAGCTGACGCCATGCAGGTCATCGCAGTGGGCTTCACAGCGGCTTCGATCGCCACGAGCTTCGAACTGACGGTGCCGCAGGCGCTTCAGACGGGCACGGTGTTTTTCCTTGGCATGTTTCTGGGCGCAATGGGGTTTGGTAGGCTTGCTGACAGGATCGGCCGTCGCGGCGTTCTGATCGCGACTGTCTCCTGTGATGCGGTCTTTGGCACACTGTCAATTTTCGCGCCAGACTTCACCTTCCTTCTGTTCATGCGCTTCCTGACCGGTGCAGCAGTCGGCGGGACGTTGCCGGTGGACTATGCGATGATGGCCGAATTCCTACCGGCGAAGAACCGAGGCAGGTGGCTGGTGCTGCTGGAGGGTTTCTGGGCCGTCGGAACCCTGGTTGTCGCAATTGCAGCCTGGCTGCTCAGTCTCTGGAGCGTGGCCGAAGCCTGGCGATTGATCTTTGCCGTAACAGCGGTCCCGGCGATTATCGGTTTCGGTCTGCGGTTTTTCGTGCCGGAATCGCCGCTCTATCTTCTGCGCAAGGGAAGGGGTGGAGAAGCAAAGGCGATCATCGACCGGATGATCCTGGTGAATGGCCGCCGTGCTCTGGGAGAAGAGGTTGACATAGCGCCTGCGACACCGACGCGTAGTGTCGGAATATTCTCCCACGCTCTGCGGCGTCGAACCGTTCTGATCCTCGCGGTTTGGTTTCTGGTATCCATTTCTTACTATGGTGTCTTCACCTGGATGCCTCCGAAACTTGCCGGGGACGGCTTTGGCTTCGTTCGAGGCTACGGTTTTCTTGTGCTGATCGCGCTTGCCCAGATCCCCGGGTATGCGCTCGCTGCCTACGGCGTCGAAAAGTGGGGGCGGCGTCCAACGCTTGTGGCATTTTGCATCCTTTCCGCGATGGGATCCATTTTGTTTGTCGTCGGCTCATCCGCACTCTTGGTAGCGTCGTCACTGCTCATCATGAGTTTCGCGCTGCTTGGTACGTGGGGTGCACTCTACGCCTATACGCCAGAGCTTTATCCTACTGCCTCCAGGGCAACCGGAATGGGTGCCGCCGGTGCTATGGCTCGGCTTGGAGGGCTGCTTGCGCCATCGTTGATCGGTCTTTTTGTGACTAAAGATTTCGGCCTGGTCATCGGGATTTTCGCTGCGTTGCTGCTGTTGGCAGGTGCTGCAGCCTATTTCATCGATGCCGAGACGCGCAGTGCTAAGCTAGCCTAGAAGCCGTTTGGCCGATGCGTTGGCTTCCATCTCAGGATCGCGGGGGGTAGGTCTCGTCAACCCTGGTTTTCACGTTGACGTTGGCCGCCTGGCAAAGGGCACCGAGAGCAGGGCGCAGCCGGTCAGGACGGCAATCACCATCCAGGCTTCGTTGATCGCCTGGACGCTTGCCGCGGTCTGGACCAGCGGATCGAGCAGTGCCGTGGTATCCGCGTCGAAGCTGCCACTATGCCCCGATATGGTCTGAAGAGGTGCGCCGACGAATGTCGCAGCCTCGACGTCGCCGGCTTGAAGACGGGTCCAGAGGCCTTGTCCCAGCGGCTCCGAGCGCGTGTAGATGATGGTGTCGATGAGAGCGATGCCGATCGCCCCGCCGAGATTGCGCATCAGATTGAAAAGTCCGCTCGCGTCGGGGATGCGGTCTGGTGGCAGAGTGCCGAGCGCCAGCCGCGTCGGCGGCAGTAGGCAGAACATGATGGCGACGCCGCGCACGACCTGCGGCCAGAACATCGCGTCATAATCGGTGCGAGGATCCTGAAAAGCGCTCATCCCGACACCGACCGCAAACAGCGCGAAACCGGCCGCCGACAGCAATCGCGCGTCCATCCGCTTCTCCAGCGCCACCGCGATCGGCGCCGTGATCAATTGCGCGACGCCGGTGACCAGCATCGTCATGCCGATTTGGAGGGCGTCGTGTCCCCTGATGAAAGCGAGAAAGACCGGCATGAGATAGACCGAGCCGAAGAGGCCGATGCCAAGCACGAAGCTCAGAACGGAGCCGACGAGAAAGTTTCGATCACCGAAATTGCCGAGATCGACGATCGGCCGGTTTCTGCGCAGCGTTCGCCAGATGAAGACACCTCCCGATGCAAGGCAGAGCGCCAGCAGGCTGAGCACATAGGCTGAGCCCCAGCCGCTCGTCGGCGCCTCTTTCAGGCTGAGCTCCAAGCTCGTCAGCGCGGTTGCCATCAGCAGAAGCGACAGACCGTCGAGATGCCTGAGTTCGGACGGATCGGTCGCCTGCCTCGGCAAGGACCGTGCCGCCAGGATTGCCGAGGCAATGCCTGGGAGGATGTTGATCAGGAACAACCAGTGCCAGGAGTAGGTTTGCGTCAGCCATCCGCCGACGATCGGTCCGACGGTCGGGGCCAACACTGCGAGAACGCCGGCGATCGTCGTCGCAAGTGCCTGGCGCTCGTTCGGGAAGAGAATGAACACGGCTGAAAACACCGAGGGGATCAGGGTTCCGCCGGAAAAGCCCTGAAGCACCCGCCAGGCTACCAGCTCGCCGAAGCTGCCGCTCATCGCACAACCGGCGGAGGCTGCGACGAACAGGCTGATGGCGGTAGCGAACAGCCATCGCATCGTCAGAAGCCGCGTCAAGAAGCCGGTGAGCGGGATCGCGACCACTTCGGCGATGAGATAGGCCGTCTGTATCCAGCTCATCTGATCCGGATCGATACCCAGCGCCGACTGGATGGTCGGCAGCGATGTCGCCACCACCTGGACGTCGAGGATCGCCATGAACATGCCGACGCACATCGCCATGAAGCCGAGCCAGACGATGGCCGGTGTTTCATCAGGGCGGGCAGATTCAAGTCGTTCCGACATGCGATGATCCCGCGCGCTGCATTCTCCGCCCAGGGTGCGAAGACTAAGGCCGATCCTATTTACGATCGAGACGGCATGCCGCAAACAAAGACGTGGAGCGCAATTCCGCCGACGCCGACACCATAGTTCGGATGAGGACGGAAGGGATAGGGATCTGCCAACACAAATACGTCACCAACGCGAACCAGCCGTCCCATGCCCGACTCGATGGAATCAGAGAGCGCCCCGACGAGGTCTTCCTGCAGTTCGGTGCGCGTCGCTGAGAGCCGATCCGGAGGCGCTGCAGAAATTTCCGATCGGCAATTGACGTGTCGGCGGGAAACTGACTATCAATCTTAAATCAATTTGATTGACATCAAAAACAACGGGATCGCCGGGATGAGGTTGAGCAAGGATGCATCCCGCCCATTTGCATCGAAGCCGGCTGTGCGGAAGCAACCGCTCCGATCGGGCTTGGCCACGCGATCATCGGCAACATTTCCACCCGCCGCCTTCTACCAAAAGGCCGCTGGCGCCATACCCAATTCCGCTCCCGGTAATGCGCCGGAATACGCATGATCCGATCTTCAAGAGGAAAGAGTGACCATGTCCACACCGCGACCAAAAGCCCTGCGGCTTGAAACCCTTTGGAACCCGCCTGCGGATGGCAAGGAATTTTCCTACGTCCTGCGCCTCAAAAATCTGGGCACAGAGCCGCTTTCGAATTTCTCGCTTTGCGTCAGCGGTCCGGGTCGCGTCGATCCGGCCGGGCGCGTCGAAGGCGCCACGGTTTCGCAGCGGCTGGCGAATTTCACCGAATTCCAGCCGCCGGCCAATTTCGTTCTCGGCGCCGGCGAGACGTGGACGATCTCGGTCTACGCGCTGAGCTGGCAATTCCGCCACTGGACGGATGGCGCGACGAGCGGTTATCTCGCCCTTTCCGACGGCAGCACGATCGTGCTCACCATAGAGCCGACGCGATCTTCGGTCAGCAACGCCCCATTGAAGCGTGGCGCCGAGATCTATCCGGTGCCGGTCAATGCGCCTGTTCAGGTGTCGATCATCCCCTGGCCGAACCATGTGGCGGTCGCCTCGCATCGGCCACTGCCGGCCGGTTTTGCGCCGCAGGCGCAGAGCGCTGCAGGGGAGGCGGCAACACGCAGTTTCGCAGCGCTGGTCGAGCATCTCTTCGCCGTCGAAGGCATTGTGCGAAGCGAGGCGGAAGGCGCGGTTCCGGTTGCCCTGAAGGATGCCGCCGGGCTCGGGCCGGAGGCCTATCGGCTGAGCTTCGAGGGTGAGGCGATCACCATCGAGGCCGTCAGCCAGACCGGCTTCCTCTATGGCCTTGTCACACTCGGCCAGATCTGGCGCGGTGCAAGGCTGCATCCCGAGGTCTTCCGGTTTCCGGCCTCCGGCGAGATCGTCGATGAGCCGTCGATGGGTTGGCGCGGCCTGCATCTCGACGTCGCCCGCCAGTTCTATGGCGCGGCTGAAGTCAAGAAGCTGCTGGCGGTGCTGGCCTGGAATAAGCTCAACCGCTTCCACTGGCACCTTTCCGACGACGAAGCCTGGCGCGTCGAGATCGACGCCTATCCTGATTTGACCGCGGTCGGTGCCTGGCGCGGCCACGGTCTGGCCGTTCCGCCGCTGCTCGGTTCGAGCCCGGCCCGCACCGGCGGTTACTACACCAAGGCTGCCATCCGCGAGATCGTCGCCCATGCCAAGAGCTTCGGCGTAGAGATCGTGCCGGAGATCGATGTCCCCGGCCATTGCTACGCCATGCAGCAGGCAATACCGGAGCTGCGCGATCCGGCCGAGATCGGCAGCTATTATTCGGTTCAGGGCTTTCCCGATAATTGCATCAATCCGGCCCGCGAGAAGACCTATGAGATCATCGAGACGATCCTCTCCGAACTCATCGAGCTCTTTCCGTTCAAGATCATCCATCTCGGCGCCGACGAAGTTCCGCTTGGCGCGTGGTCCGGCTCGCCGGAAGCGCTCGAACGCCTGCGTAGCGTGGCGGGCGACGAGGTTGCCGATGCGCATGCCAAGCGGCTGAACGTCGTGACCAATACCCATGGCGCCGACGACATCCACGGCTCGGGCGCCGCCATCCTGCAGGCGGAATTCCTGAGCCGCGTCCAGCGCTTCCTTGCGAGCAAGGGCTGCATCACCGGCGGCTGGGAAGAGGCGGCCCACGGCGATGTCATCGACAAATCGCAGAGCTATCTCTGCAGCTGGCGCAATGTCGAGGTCTCGGCCGAACTTGCCGAGCGCGGCTACGAAATCGTCGTCTGCCCCGGGCAGGTCTACTACCTCGACATGGCGCTCAGGCCCGACTGGGATGAGCCCGGCGCCAGTTGGGCGGGGACTTCGGACGCGGAGAAGCTCTACAATTTCGATCCCATCGGCGGCTGGACGGCGAGCCAGAAACAGAAACTCCTCGGCATTCAAGCCTGCATCTGGTCCGAGCCGATGACCGATCGCGCCGTTTTCGACCGCCTCGTCTTCCCCCGCCTTTCCGCACTTGCCGAAACCGGCTGGACGAAGCCTTCGTCCAAGTCGTGGGAGCGCTTCAGAGCGCTCGCAGGACTGATGCCGCTGCTCTACGGGCTGCAACAGTCGTAGCCGCTCCGATTGGGCCGGGGGTTTTGATTTGAGGATCAGCCTTGCCATTGCCGGAGGCGGTGATGGCAAGGATACCGACCGCTTTCAAGGGGAGTTGTCAGGTGCCGCGGGCACCTCGCATTCGGGTGCGGCGATACGAATAGGACGGGTTCCAATCTCCGCGCCTGTGGCGCGGTCGATTGTGAGGGGATCGATCTCCGTTCCGGTCTCAGCGTCGAAGAAGCGGGTGACTGCACCGCCGCTGCGATGCTTGCGGCCCCAGGCGCCGATTGCAAACAGCACCGGCAGAAAGTCGCGCCCGGCTTCCGTCAGCAAATATTCGTCGCGCGGCGGACGCTCGGAATAGCGACGCTTTTCCAGCAATCCTTCCTCGGTCAGCGATGACAGCCGCCCCGTCAGCATTGTCGGCACGATGCCGAGGCTTTTGCGAAATTCATCGAAACGGGTCAGCCCCGCATGGGCGTCGCGCATGATCAGCATGCTCCATGCATCGCCGACGAGCGCCATGCTGCGGGCGATCAGACAAGGCTGGTTCGAAAGATTCTTCATGTCGATATCTTTTTAGTAGTGACTTGCTATCAAATTGATAGTAACAGAATGCTCATGAACATTCCACGACAAAATGAAGGCAGACGTCGATGAGCAAAAGAGAACGCGGCATTGCCCTGGTCACAGGGGCTTCTTCCGGCATCGGGCTGGCAACGGCGCAGGCCTTGCTGCGCGACGGTTACCAGGTGTTCGGCACCAGCCGAAAGCCGATGGCCGACACCGCCGACGGCATCATCATGCTGGTCTGCGACGTCATCGACGATCAATCGGTGCAGGGCGCCGTCGACGAGGTTTTGAAACGCACGGGACGAATCGATCTGCTGGTCAACAATGCCGGGATCGGGCTGCTCGGTGGTGCGGAGGAGTCGACGACGGCACAGGCCAAAGCCGTTTTCGACGTCAACGTCTTCGGCACGATGCGTATGACCAATGCGGTGCTGCCGGTGATGCGGCGGCAGCGCAGCGGCCGGATCATCAACCTGAGCTCGATCCTCGGGCTGATCCCGGCGCCCTTCAACGCGCTTTACGCGGCGACCAAACACGCGATCGAAGGTTATTCGGAATCCCTCGACCATGAAGTGCGCACGCAGGGCATCCGCGTCGTGCTCGTCGAACCGGGCGTCACGCGCACCTCATTCGAAGAGAACATCACACGGCCGGACCGGCCGCTAGCCGTTTATGATACAGTGCGCACCGATGCCGAGAAGCTGATGCGCGAAATCGTTTCGAAGGGCGATGCGCCCGAAGTGGTCGCCGCAACCGTCGTCAAGGCCGCCAATGCGCCATCGTCCAAGAGGCGGTACACGGCCGGAAGGGCCGCAGGGCAGATCCGTTTCATCCGCCGCTTCCTGCCGGAGTCCTTCGTCGACAAGAGCCTCCGGAAATTCAACAAACTTCCCGGTTGATCCAGCGCCGGCGTTATCGGTCAAGAGATCAAGGCTGCCGCCCCGTCCACAGCGAACAAACACGTGTCGAGCGAAGGGGCTTCACTGTCGTTGCCGGTAGGCAGAGGGCGTGACGCCTGTGCCCAACTTAAATGCCCGTGTCATGTGGCTCTGGCTGCTGAAGCCGCAGGCCGAAGCGATCTGTGCGATTGGGTCCATGGCTGATAACATCGATTTGGCGCGCTCGACACGCCGGTGAGCCACCCAGCCATGCGGGGACACACCATAGCTTGCCCGGAACATCCGCTGAAAATGAAAGGCGCTGAGCTGCCCGATCGCCGCCAGATCCTGCAAGCGGATTGTCTCACCGAGATGGGCCTCGATATACTCCAGACTCCGGCGCCGGACATGAGGAGCGAGCCCGCCGCTGATCGCGCAGGGGCGCATCCCTCCATAACGCGGATCAACGAAGAAATCATTGATCGCCTGCGTCATCGCTTCTTCAGCCAGCAGATGACCGCCCGCCAACATCGCTTTCGTCATCTGCCGAAGTGTGCGCGCCAAGGCGGGTGCATCCGCGAATGTTAATTCGGGAAGAGCCATGAGCCGCGCATCGCGGTCAAACGTCTCCGCAAACATCCGGCGCATCTGGTCGTCGGGAACATACAGATGGACGAATTCGGAGAAGTCGGTGATTTCCCATTCGGACGAGTGCTCCTGTGGCATGATGCACAGGACCCCCGGCCGGCCGCGCGCGCCGGGAATGCCATCCAGACGACGCGTTCCGGCGCCGCCTCTCAGATAAAGACTGAACGTATGACCGTTCGGCCGCTCATAGCTCATCCTGTCGTGTGCATTGCTCCAGATGGCCGCCGATCGCCCGAAACCCAAATCGATGGACTGTGACATCCGTGCAGTAGGGGATGCGGACAGAAACCTGAAAACCGAAAGGCGGCTATCTTTCACCAATTCTTCCCCACACAAGGCCACGCCTTGCGAACAGTACCGGTGGACGACCCGCATGGCGAGCGGGGAAGTCCGGGCAAATCGATTTCATAGCAAGAATCTGCAAGAGACCTGCTCACGGTTCGCCTATTGGTCGGGAAAACGAGGATTACGCCATGGCAAATGCCGCTCTCTTCATCGCCACCGTCCTCATATGGGGGACGACTTGGATCGCCATCGCGATGCAGGTCGGTCCCGTGCCGGTCTTGGTCTCGGTTTTTTACAGATTTGCGGCCGCAGCATTGATCCTCGTCGTCATCCTGGCTGTTATGCGGCAGCTCAAGCTCCCTGCCTTGCGCGATCAACCTTTCATCCTTGCGCAAGCGCTCTGCCTGTTCAGCCTCAACTTCATCTGCTTCTACAACGCCGCCGCCTTCATCCCGTCCGGGCTGATCTCCGTGATCTTCTCGCTCGCGACGATCTATAATGCCGTCAATGCGCGCCTCTTCTTCGCCGACCGTATTACAGGCCGCACGCTTCTCGCAGCGGCGCTCGGAGCAGCCGGCCTCCTCCTACTTTTCGGACAGGACGTTGCCGTCGATTTCGATATGGGTACGTTGAAAGGGATCGCGCTCGCAGCGCTTGGCACGCTGTTCTTCTCGCTGGGCAATATGGCATCGCGTCGAAACAGCGCGGTCGGAATCTCACCGCTGACCGCCAATGCCTGGGGCATGACCTATGGCGCGATCGTCCTCCTCTTCCTGATTGCCGTGACGCAAACGCCGATCGTGGCACCGCCTGACATCACCTATCTTGCCGCCATGCTCTATCTCGCGGCAATCGGATCGGTGATCGGCTTCACCACCTACCTCATGCTGGTGTCCCGCATCGGCTCCTCACGCGCTGCCTATGCCACCGTCCTGTTCCCGATCGTCGCCCTGTCGTTGTCGACGGTCTTCGAGGGCTACCACTGGAGCGGTCCAGGCCTGATCGGCCTGGCGCTGACGCTTCTCGGCAACGTGGTCATCTTTGCGCGACCTCTAGCCCGTCGCCCGCTGCCGTCAGATGCGAGGCTGCCGGCAGGCGGATAAGGGGCCGAGGTGTATTAGCCGAGCGGCTTTTGCAGGACGTCGAAGCGCGGATTGGTTTCGGAAAAGATCGGCAGGGCGGCGGCGCCGAGGATTGCCGTATCCTTGCCGGTCATGCCGATCATCACGCGGGGGATGGTCCGCTTCTGGCTGGGGTCGATCGGCATATGCAGCGGCTCCAGCCGCTCTGCAAGCCGAAGCATCAGCGATGTCGATATGCTGCCGCCGAGCACGATGGTCTGCGGATCGAAGGCCAGTTCCAGAAAATCGACGGTCTGCCGCAGCGGTTGGACGGCCTGGTCCAGCCAGGCGTCGAGACCCTCGCCGCCCTTGGCGATCAGCGCATCGAGATCGTCGGGCGACAGCTCCTCGGCATTGGCAATGCCCATGAATTCATAGGCGACGGCCGGTGACACATAGCGATCCAGACAGCCGCGCTTGCCGCAGCTGCAAAGCTTGCCATGCGGCTCGACGATGACATGCCCGATCTCGCCGGCATTGTTGCGGCTGCCCTTGTAGAGGTGGCCGTCGAGGAACATTCCGGCGCCGATGCCACCGCCGCCTGCGAGAAACAGATAGACGAAGCTGCCCAAACCGCGGGCGACGCCATGAAGACGCTCGCCAATCGCGGCTGCCGTCGCATCGTTTTCGACCAGCACCGGCACCCTGACCCGCTGTTCGAGCTCAAGCGCGACAGGAAAATCCTGCCAGCCGGGCAGGCTCTGCGGGCTGAGCGACGTGGTGCCGCCATCGGCATAGCGGCCGGGCAGGGCCATCCCGACGCCGAGCAGCCTGTTCCGGTCGAATGTGAAGACCTGCTGAAGATCCTCGACGATGGACTGGAGAGCCGGCATGGCCCTTTGCGGATCGGGATGTTCGACATGGCGCTCGATGCGCGCGCAAACGGCGCCGGAGAGGTCCGTCAGAACCCCGCTCGCCCGCTGGCGGCCAAGTTCGAGGCCTATCGAATAGGCACCGCGCGGATTGATGGTGTAAGGGATGATCGGCTGGCCACGCGCCAGCTTCTGCGCCTCGGACGGAACGAGAAGATGCGACCTCTCCAGTTCCTCGACGATATTCGACACGGTCTGGACGGTCAGCGCCGTCATCCGGGCAATCGCCGCGCGAGACAACGGACCATTCGTGCGGACAGCCTCGATCACCACACGCCGGTTGTGAGACTTGGCCTGCTCGAGATTCGTGCCGGAGATCGCCTTCATGTCGCCTTCAAAGGAAATGCAGCATCACCCTTGTCACAAGACGAACACCGATGAAAGCTCCATTCTCCGTCAGATCTTGTTTGAAGCCAATCTAGCTAGAGGTAGAGGCTGCGGCATCTGTCACATGCGCGTCCTCGGCGCCGCCACAAATATCATTTCACTTTCATGGCACAATTTGTCCAGGCGCCGATCCAACGGGGAAAAAACACGTACATCCATAGCCGAGAGGGCCTGCCCCATTCAGTACACAAATGCCGATGTTCGTGACGCACCGCTGACCGAGTTGCTGATAGTCCGGCGGCGGTTGGGCAAATATCGGTCGGTTAAACTCTGCCGGTCCACCAGGTAGGAAGACCGGCGGGGGCGGGGGCGGCGGTTGCTGCGGAAAAAAGTTCGGGTTTTGGGCTAAGGTCGGCGACGCCAATACGACCATTGCATTTGCTAAAGCAATCAAACGAAAGAACGCGACCATTTTTCGTTGCCTCTTCGATCTATCGTGCCTCAGATGTGAAAAGTTCACGTTTCGGTTTGCCGATGATGAGCGCGAGGATTTCTTGTGCCGCCTTAGGAACTGGATCGACCTCGTTGATCCAATCATTGAATTTTTCCAGACTCACATTGCATTGTTCGGCCATACGAGCCCGTTCGATCTCTGTTTTTTCAGCGAGCGCAGATCCAAGTCCAAAGCCCCACTTTTCAAGCTGGTCCGGCTCAGGTTGGCCAAATATAGAATCGGTGGCAGATTTGAAGCGGGCAATCGCGCGATCCGAGAGAAGGCCCGAAGCGAGCCCTAAGACGGACACAACAAAGGGATTAAGCCCTGCCGACGCCGACTTTTGATCGGCGTTGGTAATAACCATAAACCCTCCGCGAAACAGCGAGTAGATGATCAACGAGCAAATCAAACCAAGTAGGACGAAGACCAAAAGATCACGCCAGCTTGGCGCTTTCTCGCTCGCAGACCAAGCTAAAATCACGCGTAACAGCCCTCCGAGTAAGCCACTTAGTCCGACAAGGAAAAAAGATAAAAAGTCAGATGGGGCCTGTAGAATGGTACTAAGAAAACCGAACGAAGCCGCTTGATAAAACAGATATTGAGCGACGAGTTCGGTCTGCTGACTGGTAGGTGAGACGATAGCGGCGGAGGTAATAGTTGCTGGACTGGCTTGCCCTGGATTGTTTGAAGGAACCGAGTTCGAAAACTGCCGAACAGGATGCACGGCCCCCGCAGAACCGTTGCCGGCAATGGTTTCGGTGTCAGAATTTACATGGTTCGAGGCCGCGGATGTCTGCCTTCCTGAACCAGAGAATTGTCCGCTCGGTGAATTTATTGTCTCAGGTCTGTAAAACGCAGCATTTGCCTGTTCAACCAACAGGGAGCAGCCGCGCACTGGATAAGAAGACGTGTTCAAGACTAAAGAAAGCTCTCTAATCTTTTCGCAGACCAAAATTTGCTCTCTGTATTTTTTGTACATCTCCGGTCGTAGTTTTGTCTCAAGCTCCACGTTGATTTCTGCGATCGGCCTTATCTCATGGCGATGCTGAGAAAGAAGATCTTTCGTTGTTGGATCATCAATTTTAAGAACTGCGACTGCAGACTTAAGCATCTCATCCGCATCATATTCTGACGGAGGATCGGAGTAGAGGGAACGCAGTGCCGGTATGATACCTGTCGGCGACTGATTGAATGGGACGTTCTCAAGGAAGGAACGGCAAAGCCCTGCGCCAGGACCTTCCGCGTTAATTGTGGCACAGACCCTCGCCACGCGCGCACTCACTTCCAGCCCCTTCACAAATACAGCTGTTGATGCATCGCGCGTCTCGGCACTCAGTGTTTCGTAGGTGAACCGCTCGATTTGGAGTAGCCGGTCGATACGTGCCATCGACGCAATTTCAGTGATGGATGTTTGGGAAATTTCTGATTGGAGCCGTGACTGAAACTGAATTAAGCCAATAGTCACGCCGCATAGGACGACCATGATGAAGGCCAGAATGCAAGCGACCATCAAGGACCAGGGTGCGCCGGAGGTTACCATCATGCTTAAAGCTGGAATAACTAAGCGCGATTTCCGCTGCCGCATCACGTCCTCCCGATGGAGTTTCAATTCAGCCCATGCCGCTCCATGTCACAACATCATGAGTTGCGAATTTACTATCATCCAATTGCGCAACCCCAGCCTTATTGTGGTCAAATATTCATTGAAATAAGCGGCACGCTCCTGAAATTCTAATGGTCAGAGGGAAAGCAATAAATTTGCTGCAAACAAATAGGCTTTTATCTACTCATACAAAAATAAGCAGAAACTCCCCGCAAAACAGACTTGCCATCTATTGGAATACGCTCACCTCCAAATGAGATAATAGATACAATCTCACAAAGTCGATTAAATTGCAAATTTGCTTTCGTTCTATCGTAAAAATTGAATCGCAATCTTTCATTTGTGGAAATAATCAGTATTTGAAAATTTTGAACTGCGGAGATGTTTTACGCCGTATGTTAGAATTTATCAAACCCTAACAACCACTTAGTATGCTACCAATCCCCGGTCGCTTACCGCGTCGATGTCTCCGCCAACCTTGCATCGCCGCCACAATTGCCTTTCATCAAAGAGTCCTGCCCCAATGTGTAAGCTGCCAATTCTTTATGGCGTCGGCTCAACGGGCATTGCATTTCTGTAAGAGGCCAATGATCGCTATCCCGGACAATCCGGTCACGGCGCTCAGGATGGCGGTTCCCGAATAGCCGGTCACATAGGTGCCGGCGGCAAAGACCAGCGCGCCGATCCCGGCGCTGGCAAAGATGTTAACGGAGATCAGCGCACTGCCGAGCCCCGGCCGGTCGGCAATCAGATCCTGCAGATAGGTGATCGGAAAGCTGATGATCGCCGCCGCTCCGATGCCGGCGAGCACGGTGAGCGCATAGAGATGCCACGGCTCAGAGGCAAGGCCGAGCAGGCTGAGGAAGACGGCGTAGATGATGGTGCCGGCGGCAAGCGCCGTCATCTGGCCGGTTTTCCGGGCGATCCGCGACCAGATGATGATGAAGACGACCTCCAGCAATGCGACGATGCCGACGAGAATGCCGACGTCGCTCAGCCTGCCATGCGCGGCACCGGTGACAATCAATGGCAGCAGGGCGTCATTGAGATGCAGCGTGCTGGTGATCAGCGCCACCCCGCAAATATGCGCCGAAATCCGCGGCGAAACTACCTGGCGAAGCGCGCCGAGATAAGTGAGATGATGAACTGCTGCCATCTCCGTTGCCGCCCGCTTCGGCAGGGCGAAGACGATGATCCCCTGGCAGAGCAGACATGAAAGGCCGGCAAAGAGATAGGCCGGCAGCATGCTCGATGCGCCAGACAGCAGCAGGCCGGTGATCCCGGGGATCAGCACCCAGGACAGCGAGATCATGGCGCGTACGCCGGAGTTGACCGTCACCATGTCGCTTCGGCTCATGCCGTGCATCGCCGCACGCGCATTGGCAAACAACAGCGAGTTCAGCGCCCCGTAGATCGGCAGGGGCAGCAAGCCGCTGATGACGAAGACGGCAGCGCTGGGAAAGGCGTAGACCATGCCGTAGCCGACGATACCGAACAGGCAGGCGCCGATCATCGTCGACCGGTACTCGCCAAGCCGGTCGGCGAGATTACCGAGCAGGATGCTGATGACGACGTTCACCGCCGCCGAGACGAAACTCAGGAAGGAATAGAGGCCGTCGCTCAACCCCAGTTCGCGGATACCGACGATCGAACGGTAGGGTGCCGTCATCGCCCCCGCCATTCCGAAGGTGAAAATGGCGATCATGCTGGCGCGGATCGCCGGATTGCGGAAGACGTCGGGGAAAAGGCGGCTCATGCGGGCATCTGAATGTCAGTAATGTTCCGATTGGGAGAAGGTCCGCGCGAGCTCGGCCTGGCCTGCCGTGAGGCCGCAGTCGACAGGCAGGCAGACGCCGGTGATAGAGGCGGCCTGGGGACCGGCCAGGAAGGCCACGGCATTGGCAACATCTTTCGGATCGACGACCCGCTGTAGCGGATACCAGCGGCGTGCTTCCTCGAAAACGTTGGGATTGGCGCTCGCACGGGCTTCCCAGGCCTGCGTCTTCACCGTGCCGGGTGCGACGGCGTTGGACCGGATGCCGAACTTGCCGTATTCCACGGCGACCAGCCGGGTGAAATGCAGAAGGCCGGCCTTGGCGGCGCTATAGGCCGGGTGTCCGAAGACATGCATGCCGTTGACCGAGGCGATGTTGACGACCGAACCCCTCGAGGCCTTCAGCATGGGCTCGAACGCGCGGAAACATAAGAATGCCGCTTCGAGATTAAGCGCATTGTCCGCCCGCCAGATCTCGGGCGTCGTCTCGTGCAGGCTGGTCGCGCGGGCAGCACCGGCATTGTTGACCAGGGTTCGAACCACGCCGACGTCAGCGGCGCGTCTTGCCAATTCGGCAATGCTCGTCTCGCTGGTGACATCGCATTGGATGGCCACGAAGCGATTGCCCGGCCCGAGCTTCGATGCAACGGCAGCAGCAGCCTCCGCATCGATGTCGGCGAGCAACACGACGTCATGGTCATCGGCGAGCCGTGCGGCGATCGCCGCGCCGATATCGCCTGCAGCGCCGGTAACGATGGCTATCGACTGCGTCATTTTCCGTCGCTCCCGTTCATGAACCTCAATCTCCAAGCAATTGCCGGTCGTCGCCGTCACGGTGAATGACAAGCTGCTGCTTGATACGCCGAAGCGTGGTCGTCGCCTTCGGCTGAACGGCATAGGCGACCAGGCTCGACAGGATATCGATCGTCGCGATGTAGGCGATGCGCGTCGAGGTCGGGCGATAGATATTGTGGCCCTCGGGAAGGTCGATCGCCACGACGATTTCGGCCGCCTTGGCAACCGGGCTGGCCGTCTGGGTGAGCGCGATCGTCTTCACCTTGGTCTGGCGGGCAAGCTCGAAGGCGCGCACCAGCTCCATATTGCGCCCCGAGAAGGACGAGCCGATCAACACGTCGCCGGGTCTTGCCGCGGCAGCCATCATCAGCTGCATGCTGTGGTCGGAACTTGCGGTGATACGAAGCCCGAGACGGAAGAGCCGGTTCTGGAGCTCGTCGGCAATCATCGACGAATTGCCGCCCGACCCGAACGCATAGATCATATCGGCCTTGGCGATATGCGAAACGGCGGCTTCGATCGCGGTAAGATCGAGTGACCGGTGCAGGAGAAAGAGCGCGTTCTGGGCTTTGGTGATGATATCCTGGGCGACATCGGCCGGATCGGTGCTTTTCGATTCCGGTTTCAGATAACGAACGCCGATATGGGCGGTGCGGGCAAGCTGCACCTTGAAGTCGGAAAAGCTCTCGCAACCGAGCCGCCGGCAAAAGCGCGTGACGGTCGGCGGCGATACCTCGGCCCGTTCCGCCAGCTCGATGATCGAGGCATTCACGGCAAATTCGAAGTCGTTGACAATGATCTCCGCGATGCGGCTTTCGGAGGGAGAGAGCCGACCCCTATCTTCCTGCAACGTCGAAAAGATATCCAAACCCGTCCCCCCGATGGCTCGCTATGCGTCCTTCTTCTTATAGGCCACGCAGTCGATCTCAACCTTGCAATCAACCATCATCGACGATTGCACACAGGCGCGTGCCGGCGGATGTTCGCCGAAATACTCCTCATAGATTTTGTTGAAGGTCCAGAAATCGCGCGGATCATCGAGCCAGACGCCGACGCGCACGACGTCCTCGACGCCGTATCCGGCCTCATCGAGGATCGAAAGGATGTTGGCAATCGTCTTGTGGGTCTGGGCGATAATATTGCCGTCGATGATTTCGCCATTTTCCATCGCAACCTGGCCGGAAACATACAGCCATCCGTCGGCTTCGACCGCACGTGCGAAAGGCAGCGCCTTGCCGCCGGCGCCC
The DNA here is from genome assembly GCF_032464655.1 of Rhizobium sp. 25PS6. Classification (NCBI taxonomy): domain Bacteria; kingdom Pseudomonadati; phylum Pseudomonadota; class Alphaproteobacteria; order Hyphomicrobiales; family Rhizobiaceae; genus Rhizobium; species Rhizobium sp. 25PS6. Next base: position 39,457 of record NZ_JAWDIV010000008.1, on the reverse strand, counting down.
GTTTGAACAGTGCCATAGCGCTTGATCGGCATGCTGGAGTCCTTGCAAATTATTTTCTTGATAAGTTGACAAGTGACCATAGAAAGCAGAATTTGACCAGTGAAAAACGCGATTTATGAAAAGAATTTCAATCCGGGGCTGATATGCGCGATCCTTTCCAGAATCCATTCCCGTCCGACAGCGCCCGGCATGCCATCTGGGAAATGCTCGTTGCGCGCGATATCGATGCGTTTCTGGCGGCCGATTGGTCGATGGTGGAACATGACTTCGTCGAAGAGGGCTTTATCGGTATCGATGCCCAGAAGCAGGTCAGCCCCGACAGGTGGCGTCTGGCATTTCCGACGCTGTCGGCCTATCGCCAGGAATGGCTGAGGCAGGCAAAGGATTTCGCCGAGCAGAGTTTCGCAGAAGATGCGCGCATGGCGATCTTCACCACGACGACGCTTGAGGATATCGAAATCGAGGGCGAAATGGCCCTCGTTCGCAAGAAATTCGACGGCGGCATTACCAAGAGCGACGATACCCGGGACGTCCTGCAATGGCAGACGCTCTATTATTGCAGGCTTCACCAAGGACGCTGGAAAATCTCAGGTTTCACCGGCTACCTGCCGAACCCGATGGGGTAGAGCAGAGCCGACAACACGAAAGCGACTTACTTGCGCATTTTCACGGCGGCATTGGCGACCGAGACCAACACCTTTTCCCCGATCTGCGTGGATCGCCGCGCATTCGAAGCCTCGCTTTATGCGCCCCCCGGTCAACATCCCGAAACGCCGACGCTGTGCACTGCGCCGATCACCGTCGGAAGGCGCGTCACCCGGGAAAAGGATTGGGAACTGATTGAGGGAACCGCCACCTGGGCCGACCCCGCGGGCCTCGTCAACCGGGCGACCTACGAGGAATTGCGTGACGAAATCCTCGGGCAACTCAGCGCGGCAATGCCTGTCGACGCCGTTGTCATGGGCCTGCACGGCGCCATGGTGGCAGCCGGATACGAGGATACGGAAGGCGATCTTCTCTCACGCATCCGCGAGATCGTCGGGCCCGATGTCCTCATCTGCGCCGAGCTCGATCCGCACAGCCATCTCACCGCAAAACGCGTCGCCGCTCTCGATTTCGCCGTCTATTTCAAAGAATTTCCGCACACGGACTTCGTCGACCGCGCCGAGGACCTCTGGCGCATTGCGGTCGAGACGCTCGAAAGCCGCGTCAGGCCTGATATGTCGGTGTTCGACTGCAAGATGATCGACGTCTTCCCGACATCGCGCGAGCCCATGCGTTCCTTCGTCGACAAGATCATGCAGATCGAAAAGGATGATCCGGACGTCCTGTCGATCTCGGTGATCCACGGCTTCATGGTGGGCGACGTTCCCGAAATGGGGACGAAGCTGCTTGTCGTGACTGACAATAAGCCGGAAAAGGGCGCGGCTTTGGCGCGCGAACTCGGCCTCGAGTTGTTTTCGAAGCGCGGCACCTTCATGGTGCCGCAGATCGACGAGAAGGAAGCCGTCGCGCGCGCGATGGCCGCCACCACCTGGCCTGTTGTCATTGCCGATGTCTGGGATAATCCCGGCGGCGGCACCGCAGGAGATGCGACTGTTATCCTCGGAGAGCTGATCGCCCGCGGCGTCACGAGTGCTGCGATCGGCACCATCTGGGATCCGGTGGCCGTCCAGATCTGTTTTGCGGCGGGCGAGGGGGCGGAAATTCCGCTGCGCTTCGGCGCCAAGTCGGCGCCCGGCACCGGCAATCCCGTCGACGGTACCGTCAAAATCGTCAAGCTGGTGAAGAATGCCGAGATGCAGTTCGGCGAGAGCCTCGCACCTTTCGGCGATGCCGCACATATCGTGCTTGACAGCATCGACATCATCCTCAATTCGACACGCGCTCAAAGCTTCGATCCGAGCCTTTTTTCGGCGATGGGCATCGATCCCGCCCGGCAGAAGATCCTGGTGATCAAATCCACCAACCACTTCTTCGCGTCCTTCTCGAAGATCGCCGCCGAGATCCTTTACTGCTCTGCCGGAACGCCCTATCCCAATAATCCGGCGACGACGCCATACCGGCGGGCACCGAAGACCATATGGCCAATCGTCGCCGATCCACACGGTAGAGAACGCGGAGCCGCCTAGATGCATGACAACAGGTTTGCCGTCATCGCCAAGGCAGGCGACAGGATCGCCGATCTCTCGACGCCGCGTCCTGTGATCGACGAAGACAGGCTGGCGGCAAACATAGACCGCGTTCAATCCTATATGGATCGGCACGGGCTGAACTTCCGCCCGCATATCAAGACGCATAAGATCCCGGCTCTCGCCGTCGCGCAGGTTGCCGCCGGCGCCAAGGGCATCAATTGCCAGAAGGTGACGGAAGCCGAAGTCTTTGCCGAAGCCGGCTTCGAGGATATCCTCATCACCTTCAATATCCTCGGACCGCAGAAGCTCGAGCGGCTGGCCAGGTTGAACGAGAGAATTTCGGCCCTCAGGGTCGTCGCCGACAGCGAAGTGACGGTCGACGGGCTCGCGGCGCATTTCTCCGGCCACAAGCCACTGAACGTACTGGTCGAATGCGATACCGGCGGCGGCCGCTGCGGCGTGCAGACACCGGGGGAGGCGGCCTCTCTCGCCAGGCGTATCGCCGCTGCCGATGGCCTCACCTTCGGCGGCATCGTGACCTATCCGAAGCCGCAATCGGCCGCCGCCGTCGAAGCGTTCATCGCCGAGACGTTGAAACAGCTGAAGACGGAAGGCATAACCTGCCCGATCGTCAGCAATGGCGGAACGCCAAGCCTCTTCGAGGCGCATCTCGTCACCTCAGCCACGGAACACCGCGCCGGCACCTATATCTATAATGATCGCCAAATGGTTCGTATGGGCCATTGCACCGAGGACAATTGCGCGATGCACGTGCTGGCGACTGTCGTGTCGCGGCCAAACGCCGACCGCGCCGTCATCGATGCCGGGTCGAAGGCGCTGACATCGGATCTTCAGGGTTTTAGCGATTACGGGTTGATCGTCGGTTATCCCGAGGCGCGGATCAGCAGTCTCTCGGAAGAACACGGCGTGATCGACCTGTCGAATTGCACCGGCCCCCGGCCGCAGATCGGCCAGAAGCTCTTCATCATCCCGAACCACACCTGCGTGGTGTCCAATCTGTTCGACACGATGGTCTTCCATCGGGGCGGCATCGTCACCCGCGTCGAGGATGTCGCGGCCCGCGGTCTCGTCTGGTAGGAGGCGGTTGCGGCTGAGGGCGAAATGGCCCTGATCGCCAAAGGCCGCGGCTGTCGATGAATTACTCGCGATCAGGCGGCTCCTGGCGTCCAAATAACGACAAGCGTGACGTCATGTGCCAGTCGGGGAAGCTCGCAGCGGTAAGATACGTACCTTCTCGGAAGCGAACGTCCAGACTAAGGTGCCCCTCGGAGAGCGAATATTCTGGCCATAGCGCGCCCAACCCATGGTCTTCGACATGTCACAGCACACGGTGCGACAGGTGGTGGTAAAGAACGCGGCCGATCCAGCTGAAAGCGAGTGGCTGCAGCAAGCAAGAGCTGGTGACACATCGGCATTCGACCAGCTCATGAAGCCCTATCGCAAGCCGCTACACACGCATTGCTATCGCATGCTCGGCTCGCCCTTTGATGCCGACGATGCTCTGCAGGAGACACTACTCGGTGCATGGCGTGGCCTAGGGTCTTTCGAGGCACGCAGTTCGCTCGGCACGTGGCTCAACAGCATCGCCACGCGCATTTGCCTTCGCATGATTTCGAGACGCCCTCGGCGTCTAGCGTCAGGCGATCTCGCCCCGCCGCTTCGGTCCACAGCCGAACTGGGCGAGCCGGTGCAGGGGCCCGTGTGGCTGGAACCAATGCCGGATAGCGAACTGCTGTACGGGAGTGCGCCCAACGAAGATCCAGCAGCGATACTGCTGCGTCGCGAATACATAGGACTTGCATTCGTTGCCATGTTACAGCACTTGCCCGGCACGCAGCGCGCCGTACTGCTGCTACGCGAGGTGCTTGGGTACTCGGCCACCGAGACCGCCGACATGCTTGGAACCACCGTGGCCTCAGTCAACAGTGCGCTGCAGCGCTCTCGACAAACGGTGAGGGCGAAGAAGCCCGCAACCGTGCAGTCGAGCGAGATGCTGCAAGTTGATGCGCAGGGGCTCGAACTCCTGCTGCATGCCTTCGTATCCGCTTGGGAACGCCGCGACGTCACAGCAATGGTGAACCTACTAGCCGATGATGTCCGCTTCACAATGCCGCCGCTGCCGGCATGGTTCAGTGGTCGCGAGTTTGTCGGAAAATTCTTCGCAGAACGCGTGTTCGAGACTCCCTGGCGGCTCCACTCTTTACGCGGCAACGGCCAGCCCGGATTCGCCTGCTATCTGAAGCAAGCTGGTGACGACCGCTTCCGGCCGGGTGGCGTCGTGCTGCTGAGCGTGTACGACGGCCACATTACTGCCATCGACAGCTTTCTTGACCCTGCAGTCTGCAGCCGGTTCGGAATGCGCGACGAGTTTCACTAGGAATTTTCGCCACGGAGCGATGAGTTTCCGCATCGCTATGTCTCTAAGGGAACGACAGGCCCGAAAGGTTCGGGACTGCATCACTCGTTCAGCAGAAGGACATTCGCGATGGCCAAGCTCGTCGTCAGCATTCTGAGCTCCCTCGACAACTACTGCGCCGGCCCGGATGGCCGGCTTGACATGCTGCCAATGGGGGAGGCCTTCGACGCCCACAATCTTGAACTCTTGCGCAACGCGGGCACGCTGCTCTTCGGTGCAGTCACGTTCCCCATGTTCGAGGCCTATTGGCCGAATGTCGATCGCAGTCCGACCAACGACCCGGTGCAAAGCGAGATCGCCGAGCGTGTCGACGCTGCACGCAAGCTCGTCGCCAGCGACACGCTGGTTCTGGCAAAAACCTCTCCTTGGGCCGGCACCGAGGTTGTCAGCAGGACACGCGTGCATGCGCGGCTGGCTGAACTCAAGGCTCAGGCCGGTGACGACCTGCTGATCTTTGGCAGCAGTATTCTCTTCAATAACTTGCTTGCGCATGGCTTTGTCGACGAGTTTCACCTTCTGGTGGGCAACGTCGTGTTGGGTGAGGGCGTGCATACATTCGAGCCTGGCTTGAGTGCACCGTTCAAGCTGCTGGGCCAGCGCAAGCTCGCAGGCTCGGATATAGCAGCCTTGCATTACGACTGCCGGGCGCACTGACGCGTTGCTGGATCACCACGCATCGCAGTTGTTTGCGGACGCCGTCGGGGCGGCCGCGTTGCCGGAGAAACTGGAACAGCTCGATGAAGTGCCTTTCCAGCATAGGCGAGTAGCGCGGGGTCGGGAAACTCGACTCGGAGGGAACGTCTGCTCTTAGGAAGTGTCTCCACCGGCCTTTACGGCCAGAGCGGGCCGGTGGCGGAAGGTCTGCCATGTGTGACCGCGGCGGAAAACAGACGTGCTCGCCGTGTTCATTGCGCTGCTGCTCCGAGCGCTGCGGCTAGTACGTCGGCCAGGCCGCGGCCGGCGCTGCCGTCCTCATCAAGGCGCGGATTGTAGATGGTGATCTCGATACCGACTGCCTTGCCGCTCGCCAAGGCAACCCGAAGCGCGGTTTCTAGCTCGTCCCATGACAACCCGTCCGGCACGCGGAAATCGACAGCCGGCATGATGACGTCGTCGAGGCAATCGGCGTCGAGATGGATGAAGAAGCCGTCTAATTCCTCTCGCGTCAGGTGGTCGACTGCTTCGCGCGCGGCCGCCTCGATGCCCATCGCGCGCACGGCGGGAAGGTCAATCGCCTTGAGCTCCTTGGGAAGCGGCTGGCTTCCGTACTCCTCCTGATCCTTATGATCGCGATATGCGAAGGCGACGGCGTCTTCGGGACGGACCGACGGACCGCGCCCTTCGATGTCGGTGAGGAGCGACGGGCCGCGACCGGTGACCAAGGCAAGGTCCATCGAGGCGCCCTCGCCATGGGGCTCCGCCTCGGGCTGGAAGAAATCGGCGTTGCCGTCGATGAAGAACAGGCCGTAGCGGCCGCGCCGTCGAAACGCGAGCATCGAGCCCATTAGGATCGTGCAATCGCCGCCCAGCACAACCGGAAATCTGCCGGAGTCAAGCACCGCTTCCACCGCGTCGGCGAGCTTGGGCGACCACGCCGCGATTGCTCTGGCATTCAGGATGCCGGTCTCGGGATCGGGCATAGGGTCCTTCGGAGGGACGGCCAGCCGCTCGGCGCGGTGCGCATGGATGCGCTCCGCAAGACCGAGATCCATTAGTCGGTCGGGCAAGTGCTCCACACCTTCGGTCGCCAAGCCCAGCGTGGAGGGGGCTTCGAGAATTGCATAGGGAAGGGTCGGCATGCGCGCCTCCGTGAGCGAGTCATTTTGCGGAGTAGGTCACGGCCTCGATCTTGTGACCGTCCGGATCGCGGACGAACGCTCCATAATAGTTCGCATCATAGTTAGGCCGCAGCCCCGGAGCGCCATCGTCGCTGCCGCCATATTTTAGTGCCGCTGCGTAAAATCGATTGACCATCGAACGGTCCTCGACAGCAAAGGCGATATGAGTGCCATTGCCCACGGTCGCAGGTTTTCCATTGATCGGAACCTGGACGCTGAAATGAAACGTACCACTGCCGTAACCAAGTCCACCCTCGTCCTCGGCCATCGGCACAATGCCGACGATGGGCAAAACGGCATCGTAGAAGCGCTTTGAACGCGCAATATCATTCGTCCCGACCGAGACATGGTGGATCACAACTACCTCCGCTCCAGCTTTGTCCCCTTAACGGCAGCTTTTGGTCATTGTTCCCTCAATGACAAGCTCCGCAATGGGTCGGACCTTGGTATCTGGACGAGATTGCCCAACGACATTCGTGGACTGAAAATCACCCGAACTCTACCGGCGGGCAGCCGCAATCGCTTCGCGTGTCATGTCGCCCCCAGGAACCGACCTGGCAGGACGAACCGCTGAAACGGAGCAGGTCGGTTCAAGCCGCCGTCGGGTTGATCACGTTCATATCGATTTCGGTCAGCTCAACGCGGCGCTCGAAGGCAATACCCGCCTCATCGAACAGATGGCAGTCGGCGGCATTGATGCCCGTTACAACCGGCGCGTCTGCACGGATGCCGACGCTGCCCGGCAGCATGGCGCAGAAATTCTCGGACTCTCCGTTGAGCGAGGCGTAAGCGACGGTATTTGCCCCGAGGCGCTCGATGACTGTCGGGGTCACGGTAAAGACGATATCGCCGCCGCCAAGCTGGATATGCTCCGGCCGGATGCCGAGCGTTAAAGCCTTGCCGGCCATGCCGTCGCGCGGCGTCACCGGCAGAACGGCTGTCTGGCCTTGATAATCCACCTCGACGCCATTGGCGCTGACGCCCTTGCAGGTTACGGGCAGGAAATTCATTTTCGGATTGCCGATGAAGCCGGCGACAAACTGGTTTGCGGGTTTGTGATAAAGCTCCAGCGGCGCGCCCGTCTGGGAGATGTCGCCGGAATCCAGCACGACGATACGGTCGGCCATGGTCATCGCCTCGACCTGGTCGTGCGTCACATAGATCATCGTCGCCTTCAACTGCCTGTGCAGCTTGGCAAGCTCGATACGCATGTCGGCGCGAAGTGCTGCGTCGAGGTTGTCGCGGCCCCGCGGGGATGGCTTAATCGCGGTGCAGCCCCGCGGAAGGGGTCATGGCGATCACTACCCTTGCGACCGCCAAGCAGACCTCAGTTCTGCAGGGCCCAATCCGCTACCTGCCAACGCATCTGCCCATGGTCGGCAACGACACGGCCGAGCCCTGGAAAGGGCATGTGCGTGGCGGCGATGAGGGCGCCTTCGGAAGCGGCGCGAGGAAAGAACCGGTCGCGCATGGCTTTGGCCGCGGCAGGATCCTGCTCGAACAGGAAGAACACGTCGGTCGCCCCAGGATGAACGACGGGAAAGATCATATCCGAGACCATGATGAGGCTCTGTCCGCCATCTTGGACCCGCACACCGATATGTCCGGGTGTATGGCCGGTCAGGTCGACAATTGAGACGCCCGGCACGATTTCTCGCTCTCCGTCGATCGCCTGAAGTCTCGGATAGAGGCGCACGACCTCGTCGGCCATCTTGAAGCTGGTCTGCAGATAATCGGGTGCGCCGCTGCGCTTGGCCGGATCAGTCCAATGCGCGACGTCGCGGCGATCTATATAGAGTTCCGCCTTGGGATAGTTGTTCTTGCCTCCGAGGATCAGACCGCCCATGTGGTCCTGATGCATATGCGTCACGATCACCGCGTCGATCTGGTCGGGCTGCAGGCCGAGCGCGGCGAGCGCCTGCGGCAGTTGGCCGGTCTGGCCGATCGAGCCTGCCGCACCCGCATCGATCAGGATGCGGCGTTCGCCATCCTCGACGAGATACTGGTTGAACAGGAACCGCACCCCGCCCGCGCGGGCGGTGAACTGCGCGACTGCCGCCTGTTCGACCTCCGCCGCGGTTCGCCCCGGAAAATAATCATAGGGCATATCCGCATAGCCGTCCGTCAACGCCGTCACCGTGAAACGACCGATGCGGATCTGCGCGAGCGGCGTAACGCTGACCGGCGCTTTGGCCGTAGCCGGTGTCGCGGCAAGCGCGGACGCGCCTTCAATCATTCCTCCGCCGAAAAGGCTTCCCCCAAGCAAGCCGAGTGGGAGAGCGCTTGCAAAGGCACGACGCGAAAGTGTGGGCATGACGTCCTTCCTGATCATTGGCAATACGGGAAACCGAACAGCGCCGGTGAACGACGTGAAGCTATGATATCCACAAACAGTAGGGTATCCTGCCATTTTGAGAACATTCCTCTCAAATAGCGGAAGGATTGCATGGATCGTTTTGACGCGATGTCGGTACTGCTGGCGGTGGTCGATGCCGGCAGCCTTTCTGCCGGGGCGCGGCAACTGCGTGCCCCCCTTGCCACGGTCAGCCGCAAGGTCGCCGATCTTGAAAAACACCTCGGCGTGCCCTTGGTGCTGCGCACTCGCCGGGGCCTGTCCCTGACCAAAGAGGGGCGCACCTTTGTTGCCGCCTCACGCCGTATCCTTGAGGAGCTGGACGCGGCGGAGCGGCAGGCGAGCGGCGACCATGGGGCGCTGCGTGGCGGGCTCCATGTGACCGCACCTGTTGCCTTCGGCGAGCGTCATCTGCTGCCAATCTCGCTGCAATTCTTGAAGGAGCAACCCAATATCAACCTGCGCCTGACGCTGGTCGATCGGCAGATCAATCTGGCGGACGAGCAGGTTGACGTGGCTCTTAGAATTGGCCACCTGACGGACAGTGCCCTGATCACAACACGCGTCGGCAGTGTCCGCCGGGTGATCTGCGCCAGCCCCGAATATCTGGCCCGGCGAGGCGTGCCGCGTCAGCCGGAAGACCTCGCACGACATGACGGTATAAGCTTCCAGGGCTTTGCGACCGCGCCGGAATGGCGCTACCGCCGCGACGGTCCGGCCTTCGGCATCGAGCCGCACCCCAAACTCGCGGTCAACACGACGGAGGCGGCCATTCAGGCTGCAATGGCCGGTATCGGCATTATCCGCGTACTGTCTTACCAGATTTCCGATCAGCTGCGCTCCGGCGCTCTGCAGGAATTGCTGACGGAGTTCGCGCCGGAACCGCTACCTGTGAACGTGATGCATGGACCAGCCGATCCGCTGTCGCTGAAGGTGCGCTGCTTCCTCGATTGGATATTGCCCCGCCTACGCGCGCGGGTTGCGGACTAAAGCGCTCGTCGCCGGGCGCGGCTCGGTTGATGACAGTCACGCGAAACGGTCCGAATGCTTCGGGGCGCGGCTGGCCTTTCCTAAGTTCGTAACATGTCGCCCCAGAAATCGCTGAACGAGAGGCGCAACGCCGCCATACTGGCGACGCCCAAACCTCTGAAACGGAGCCAGTCGGTTCAAGCCGCCGTCGGGTTGATCACGTTCATATCGATTTCGGTCAGCTCAACGCGCCGCTCGAAAGCTATGCCCGCCTCGTCGAAGAGGTGGCAATCTGCGGCATTGATGCCGGTCGCGACCGGCGCGTCCGCACGGATGCCGACGCTGCCCGGCAGCATGGCGCAGAAATTCTCGGACTCTCCGTTGAGCGAGGCGTAAGCGACGGTATTTGCCCCGAGGCGCTCGATGACTGTCGGGGTCACGGTAAAGACGATATCGCCGCCGCCAAGCTGGATATGCTCCGGCCGGATGCCGAGCGTTAAAGCCTTGCCGGCCATGCCGTCGCGCGGCGTCACCGGCAGAACGGCTGTCTGGCCTTGATAATCCACCTCGACGCCATTGGCGCTGACGCCCTTGCAGGTTACGGGCAGGAAATTCATTTTCGGATTGCCGATGAAGCCGGCGACAAACTGGTTTGCGGGTTTGTGATAAAGCTCCAGCGGCGCGCCCGTCTGGGAGATGTCGCCGGAATCCAGCACGACGATACGGTCGGCCATGGTCATCGCCTCGACCTGGTCGTGCGTCACATAGATCATCGTCGCCTTCAACTGCCTGTGCAGCTTGGCAAGCTCGATACGCATGTCGGCGCGAAGTGCTGCGTCGAGGTTGGACAGCGGCTCATCGAACAGGAATATCTTTGGCTCGCGCACGATGGCGCGGCCGATCGCGACGCGCTGGCGCTGGCCGCCGGACAGCATGCCGGGTTTCTGCTGCAGCCGCTGTTCGAGATGCAGGATGCGCGCCGCGTTCTCCACCTTGGTCTTGAGCTTTTCCTCTTCCATCCTTTCGACGCGAAGCGGGAAGGCGATGTTCTCGAAGACCGTCATGTGTGGATAAAGCGCGTAGGACTGGAACACCATGGCGATGCCGCGCTTGACCGGCGGCAGATCGTTGACCCTGACGCCATTAATGATGATGTCGCCGGCGGTCGTCGCGTCGAGACCTGCGATCATGCGCAAGAGCGTGGACTTGCCGCAGCCCGACGGTCCGACGAAGACTACGAACTCGCCGTTCCGCACCTCGAGCTGCACGCCCTTCAGAACTTCGTAATCGCCATAGAATTTCTGAACCTTGTTGAGAAGGAGTTGTCCCAAAAATCTGTCTCCACCGGCGCCTTGGTCGGGCGTTCATCGTCAGGGAAGGGATCGCGGATGTCACATCCCGCGATCCCAGAGAGCCCGAGGGGCTTATTTGAAGGCTTCGATTTCGCCCGCCGCCTTCTTGAGCGCGGCTTCCGGCTCGGCCTTGCCTGTCACGACGGATTGGATCATCTCGATCATCGAGTTCTGGAAGCCTTTATAGTCGGTGAAGAGCGGCTCCGGGCCGCCGTAGCTGATGCCTTCGATCAAAGGCTTCCAGTGCGGATCCTTGGCGACGAATTCATCGACCTTGGGCGACGGACGCAGCGGTGTGAGGCCGGCGCCGCCCTGCAGTTCATATTCGGACTGCACATCCGGCGACGTGATGAACTTGGCAAATTCCGTCGCCTTGTCCTCGACACCCGAGCCCTTGAAGATCGCCAAGCTGTCGGTGATCAGCAGCGTGCCGGGACCCTTGGCGTCGGGGCCGAGCGGCAGCGTGGTAATGCCCCAGCTGATCTTCGTCGCCTTCAGGCGGTCGGCTGCACCCGAGCCGGCCTGGATCATCGCCACCTTGCCGTCGAGGAAGATGGCGCGGACTTCGTTCTGCTCGTAGGCCGTCGGGCCTTCTTCGGAGTAGGGGACGATATCCTTATAGGCCTTCAGCGCGGCGAGAATCTGCGGGCTGTCGAGCGTAACTTTACCGTCCGCATCGATCACCGTGCCGTTGTTGGTGTAAACCCAATGCATGAACTGGTGCATCGTGTTGTCGAAGGTCTTGGCGGAGAGACCGAAGCCGGGAATGCCGGTCTTTTCCTTGATGGTCTTCGCCATCTCGATTTCTTCAGCCCAAGTCTTCGGCGGCGTCTCGGGATCGAGGCCGGCCTGCTTGAAAAGATCTTTGTTCCAGTAAAGCGCCTTGGTGGAGAAAGCGATCGGAACGCCCCACTGCGTGCCCTCGAAGGTCACAGTGTTGACGATGTTCGGATAGTAGGTCTTCTTCTCGTCGTCCGTCATCGGCACCGGAACGATCAGGTCGTTCTGCGCAAATTCCTTCAGCGTGCGCGAGCCGACATAGGCCATCGCCACCGGCGTGCCGGCGGCAGCAAGCGTCGTTGCCTTGTCCTGGCACTGCGCCCATCCGACGACCTCGGGGGCGACCTTCCAGCCCGCGTTCTTTTCTTCCCATTGCTTGATGTATTTGGTGTGGACCGGGTCGATCGTGTCGCCGCAATAGATCCAGCTGATTTCCTTGTCGGCGGCCTGGGCAGTGACGGCGGTCAGTGCCGTCGAACCGAGCAGGGCGAGCGCCATAAGGCCTGTCTTGATTGATATGCTCACGTCGTGACTCCCATTCTTGTGTTAGCTGTTCACTCGTTTTTTGGTCTTATTGTTTCACCGCACCGGCGGTCAGCCCGCCGACAAGGTAGCGCTGAAGGAAGAAGATGACGACCATCGCCGGCGCGATACCGACGAAGGAAGCCGCCATCAGTTCGTTCCAGATGACCTCCTGCTTGCCGAAGTAAGCAAAGAGCCCCACCGGCAAGGGCATGTATTCGGTCTTCGAGTTGAACGTCAGCGCGAAGATGAATTGTTGGGCATAGGCGCCGATGAAGGTGGTGATGGCGACGACGATGATCCCCGGCATCGCAATGGGCAGGATGACCCGGCGCAGCGTGTAGAAGTGGCTGGCGCCATCCATGTAGGCCGCTTCGTTGAGTTCCTGCGGAATACGGATCATGTAGGTGCGCAGCAGCCAGATCGCTGACGGGATCAGGAAGGCGACGCCCGGCACGATCATGGCGAGATAGGTGTTGAGCACACCGATGCTGCGCATCAGCCGGAAGAGCGGGATCAACAGCACGGCGCCGGAGAACATGTTCACCGTCAGGAAGGCGCCGAGCAGGATGCCCATGCCCCTGAACTCAAACTTCGCGAAGGCATAGGCCGCCGGAATGACGAGGCAAAGCACGATCAGCGTGACGATGATCGAGATGAAGAACGAGTTGAAGATATAGCGCCCGAAGCCCGGCACGCTGATCCACATCGTCCGGTAGGCTTCGAACGAGCCGTTCTCCGGCCAGAAACGGTAGGGCGAGGAGAAGAGTTGGCTGAGCGGCTTCAGCGAAACCAGGAAACCTTCGACGAAGGGCGACAGCACGAAGAAAAGAAACAGCGCGATGCCGCAATAGATCAGGATGATTTCCCACCAGCGGTAACGGTCGATCATGGCTGCGTTGCTCATGCGCGCTTCTCCGGATTGAGGCGGCGGGTGACGCGGAAATAGGCGAAGCAGAAGAGCGACAGGAAGATGCAGATCAAAACGGCGCGCGCTGCACCTTCACCGTATTTCTTCGAGCCGATCGCGGTCTGATAGGTATCGATGATCATCGTCGTCGTCTCGCCGCTCGGTCCGCCCTGCGTCAGGATCCAGATGATGTCGAACGAGTTGAAGGTGGCGATCAGCGAGAGCATCGACATGGTGATGATCGCCGGTACCATCAGCGGCAGCGTGATGCGGCGGAAGCGGTACCAGCGGCCGGCGCCGTCGGTCCAGGCGGCCTCGTAGAGATCCTTCGGAATGGACTGGATCGCCGCCAGGAAGTAGATCGTCACCAGCGGCACGCCGATCCACACGTCGGTGATGATCGTTGCCCAGAAGGCGGTGTTTCCATAGGCGAGGAAGGCGACCGGTCCGTCGACGAGACCGAAGCGCTGCAACAAGCCTGATATCATCCCGAACTGGCCGTTATACATCCAGCCCCACATGAAGATGCCGATCGCCATCGGCACGATCCACGGCGGCATGGTCAAAAGCCGGAACAGCGAGCGGCCGGGGACCGCGGCATTCAGCATGCATGCGCCGAACGTGCCGATCACCATTTTCAGGGCAACGGAGAAGAAGGTCCAGACGAAGGTGCGGATGATCACTTCCGCAAACCGTTCATTGAAGATCTTTTCGTAATTGGCCCAGCCGACCCAGTTGGTGGTCTTTCTGAGGGACGCGTCGGTGAAGGAGAGAATGAACGTATCGACCAGCGGATAGGCGACGATTGCCAGAACATAGAGAACAGCCGGAAGAAGAAGGATGCAAGCGAAGATGAAGGTGCTTCTTTGAACACTCATCTTGCCGCCCCCCTCAAGCCGCTCTCGCGTGAAGGGCTTCGTCGAAGCGGTCCCAGACGGGTCTGAGATCGACGACCGCTTTCTTCATCCTCGCTTCGTCCATCGCCAAGGCGAGGATGCCGGCTTCGAGCGCATTCAGGGTGGAAACAGGAAGTTCGAGCCCGGTGCGCACGCTTTCAAGCAGGTCGCTCGCCATCTGTTCATCGGCGCCGTAGTGCTGGGAGAGCTCGGTCGCGGCATATTTGTTTTCGACCACCTTGTTGCCGGTCAGCTGTTCGTGAACGTCGAGATAGCCGCGAACGAAATCGCCTTCGGCCATGCCGCGCGAACCCATGATGGCGAAACGGCGGAACTGGTCGGGCACGTTGAGATTGGTGTGAAAGTTCATGCCGACGCCATTGGCATATTCGACGATCGCCACCTGATAGTCGATAATATCGGCATCGCTGTCGAAGACCTTGTCCGATCCCATCCATCCGCTCGGCTTACGGTGGAAAAGCTCGAGGTCGTTGATGCCCTCGCGCGCCGGGTCGTTAGCCGGGATGAAGCTCTTGCGGCCGCCGAAACTTGCGACGCGCTCCGGCCGTGCGCCTATGACGCCGTTATAAAGGTCGAGGTCGTGGCAGCATTTCTCCAGCATGAAGCTGCCGGAATAGCGCTCGTAGCGGCGCCAGTCACGCATGAAGAAGGCGCCGTGATAAGGCTCGATATGTTCGGAGGCCTCGATCGACACGATCTGACCAAGCTTGCCCTCGGCCTGGATGGCGCGGAGATCCTTATAAAGGGGAGAATAGCGCAACACGAGACCGACCATCAGTCGCTCATGGCCGAATTTTGCCATCAGATGGGCGAGTTCGATGCTTTCGGCGATCGTCGTGACGATCGGCTTTTCGCAGAAGACCTTGAGACCGGCTTGAAGTCCGAGCCTGATATGGTCGAGATGCAGGTGGTTGGGGGAGCCGATCATCAGCAGATCGAGTTTTTCGGAGGCGAGGAGCTCTTGCGGCGAACCATAGGCCTGGCCGACTGAAATTCCCTTTTCCGTCAATCCGGGAAGTCCGGCGGGTTCCGGATCCACATAGCCGACAATGTCGAAGCTGTTATCGATTGCCTTGAAAACATAGCCGAGATAGCCGAGCCGGAATCCTAGCCCGATGATTCCCACTTTCATGCCGATCAAGTTCCCATTTAGTAATTTATTTTCTTTAAGTTGGGACAAAAATCGGGAGGCGTCAATAGAAAACGGGCATCGAAGCGCAAGCATGAAATTAATTTTCATAGATCGATAGCCGGCGGTCGATTGCTGGCTGCGACCAGCCGGACGCGGATTGCCAAAGCGAATAGGGCGCATCTCTTGACGCCGAGCCATCGAATTCAGCGACTGTGGCGCAGCCGACGATCGCCCCGGCAAGCTCACGCGGAACTCGCGAAATGTTGAAAAGAGCCGCGAGTTTACGTGTGTAGGATGATGCGAGACCCGAAGGCACGGAGGAGCCATCATGACCCGTATGACAGCCAAGGATTTCCCTCAGGAACTTCTCGAACTCTACGATTATTACGCGCACGGGAAAATTACCAAGCGCGAGTTTCTCGACCGGGCCGGCAAATTCGCCGTCGGTGGTGTTACGGCAGCTGCCATTCTTTCATCGCTGAGCCCTGACTATGCGCTGGCGACCCAGGTCGAGTTCACTGATCCCGATATATCAGCCGAATACATCACCTATCCCTCGCCAAAGGGAAATGGCGATGTCCGCGGCTATCTCGTCCGCCCCAAAAATGCGACCGGCAAAGTTGCGGCCGTGGTGGTCGTTCACGAGAACAGGGGCCTGAACCCCTATATCGAGGATGTGGCGCGGCGCGTGGCGAAGGCGGGTTTCATAGCCCTTGCGCCGGATGGCCTCACATCGGTCGGAGGCTATCCCGGCAACGACGAAAAGGGGCGGGAACTCCAGCAGAAGGTCGACCCGGAAAAGCTGATGAACGACTTCTTCGCGGCGGTCGAATTTTTGATGAACAACGATCTCACCACAGGCAAGGTCGGCATCACCGGCTTCTGCTATGGCGGCGGCGTCGCCAACGCTGCGGCGGTGGCCTATCCGGAGCTTGCCGCAGCCGTGCCCTTCTACGGCAGGCAGCCGCGCGCCGAAGACGTGCCGAAGATCAAGGCGCCTCTGCTTCTCCATTATGCCGGACTGGACAAGGGGATCAACGAAGGCTGGCCGGCCTATGAAGCTGCGCTGAAGTCCGCCGGAAAAACATTCGAGGCCTACGTCTATCCTGACGTCAATCACGGCTTTCACAATGATTCCACACCCCGCTACGACGAAGCGGCTGCCAAGCTCGCCTGGCAGCGGACGGTCGACTGGTTTACGAAATACCTCGCCTGAGAAGGCCGGACTTGAACGAGCTGCGGCGGGGAGCCATTCCCTGCCGCTTTTCCGTCCCGCGGCTTGTCAAGGCGACTGACGGTCCGCGATCAGGCTCCAGAAGGGATCGTCGCCGGACAGGTTTTCAGAATCGGCAAGCCTGCGAAGCTGCAGGAAAGAGGCGTCGGACACATCCCGATTTCCCCAGCGCAAGCAGTCCATGAATTTGACTTCACGTTCATGAACGCTCATCGGCGCTTCAAGCGATCCCTTCGCATGCAAGCGGGACTTGTTCAAAATGCGCCCGTCGCGCATCGTGACCGTGACGATATGGGGGAGGCGCTCCACGCCTTTTTCCTCCTCAGCCGAAAAGGACCGCATTTCGACGCGCGGCATGAATTCCCGGATTTCCGCTCGCCCAATCTCCCGCCGTGTAAAGTCCGAAAGGCTAAGGGAGCCTTTGAGCGAAGCTGTCGCCAGACAATATTGCATTGAGAAGCGGGCCTGCATCTCGTCGGTGGGCTCGGGATAAGCGAGGTTGCGAGCAGCGGATATGCCGACTTTCGTCTCGATCCTGGCAATTTCGCCCGCCAAGAGCCCATGCTCCTGCTTCAGATCCAGAAGCGCATCGATGGCGCGATGGGTCGAGGCGCAGCAGGGATGGCGCTTGGTCACCACGCCCCGGCTTTCGATGATATGCTCCTCCTCGAATGTCAGTCCCTCCCAGCCCTTGGCATCATCGCCGCCGAAAAGATCGAGGAAGCCTTGCGGCCGCTCGAGGATATCCGGCCGCCCGCTCATGCCCGCAAGCGCCATGCGCGCCGCGTCCACGGCATTGCGCGCGGCAATGCCAGCGTGAAGCGGTTTGGCGGTCGTGCCGAACTGCCCTTTCGGGCCGCAGGCGAAGCTCGTCGCGAGGCTCATCGCCGCGATTAGGCTCTCTTCGTCGGCGCCGAGAAGCCGTGCCACGCCAGCCGCAGCCCCGATGCTGCCGACCGTCGCCGTCGCGTGCCAGCCCCTGTTGTAGTGAGAGGGGTTGACGCCAAAGCCGACCGCCGCCTGCGCTTCCAGCCCGGCCAGGTAGGCCTCGAGAAACCGTCTTCCGCTTGCCGCCTTGCCGCTCGTCAGAACCGCCAGCAGCGCAGGCACCAGCACTGCGGAAGCATGCGCTCTCGCCGGATGGAAATTGTCATCGAAATCGAGCGCATGAGCCGCCGTTGCGTTGATGAGTGCGGCGAAAGAGGGCGAGGCGGAGCCGCCGGTGACGAGCCGAGCTGCGCCGCCTTCGGCGATTTCCCCGTCGAAGGCGCGGGTGAGCGCGGCAACGCTTTCATCGCCGCTGCCTGCAATCATACAGCCGATGGTATCCACCACGGCATCTTTTGCCCGGTCCATGGCGACGTTTGAGAACGTCGTTCGCGACAGGACCTGTTCCGCGATCTTCCGGAGAATGGTGGCCATTGACGAAAGTCTTCCCGTGAGTTTGGTTCTCAGCGGAAAATGTTCAACTTTCCGCAGGTCCGCAATCTTATGCGGTTTGCGGGTAGGGCTATCGACATTGGAGATAGAATGGCGCGAGACACGAGTGCGGCGATCAGCCTGAAGCATATCGAAGCCTATGACGCCATCGCCGCGACGGGCTCGACGATTGCCGCTTCCGTCGAGCTTGGGATCTCGCAATCGAACGCCAGTCGTTTGTTGCAGCAACTGGAAGACTATCTCGGCGTCCGGCTTTTCGACCGGGAAAAGAACCGGCTGCAACCGACCCGCGAGGGGCTGCAGCTCGGCCCGGAAATCCGTGCCATTTCCGACCGGCTACGCGCCTTGAAAACGGCGGCGATGGAGCTCGAGAGCGGTCGGTCGCGCGAGATCATGCTGCGGCTCGCCTTTCCCTCCAGTCTTTCCTCGACGCGCATTCCGAAGCTCGTGAAGAACTTTCTCGCGGCGAATGGTCCAATGCGCGTCGAAGTCGCATCCGGCAGCTATCTGGCAATTGAACGGATGGTGGCCGACGGCGAGGCCGATCTCGGCTTCGCGCGTCTGCCGCTGATGAGCCCGGGATTGAAACAGGAGAAGATCCTGTCGTCGCGGATCATTTGCGCCCTGCACAATGATCATCCCAAGGCCGGCAGCCGCCTATTGTCGGTCGGCGACCTGAAGGGGCAGGATCTGATCATGCTGAACAGGGAGCGACCGGTTCGCCACGAGTTGGAGGCGTTGTTCTACAAATCAGGCATCCGTCAACGCCCCTTGCTCGAGGCACATTCGGTGGCGAGTGCCTGCGCGCTGGCCGCGCAGGGGCTCGGCATTGCGCTGGTCGGCGAGATCATCGCCCGTGAATATGCGACGCTGCCGCTGCAGTTCATTCCGCTCGAACCCGAACTGCCGGTTGCCTACGCGCTGATCAGCGGAGAGAAATTTCCGATGCCCAAGGCCGCCAGCCTTTTCCTTCAAAGCATTTCGTACTGGGCATGATGACGGCGCCTGAACTGTCCCGGGGGATCGCAAACGCATGAATATCAAGCAACTGGAAGTCCTGCGCACGCTTCTGGCGACGGGGTCGACGATTGCCACGGCAAAGACGATGGGGCTCAGCCAATCCGGCGTCAGCCGCCTTCTCCAGCAGCTCGAGGGGGACCTTTCGATGTCGCTTTTCGTGCGCGACAAAGGCCGTCTCATCCCCACCCCCGAGGCCCTGCTTCTTGCCCGCGATGCTGAAAACATCTTGCTCGCGGTCGATCGGATGTCGGGCCACGCGGAGGACTTAAGAAGCGGCGCCGCCGGCCCGGAGATCGTCCGTGTCGGCCTACCTAGCAGCATGTGGGAGCATTTCGCGCCGGCAATGCTGGCCGATTACATCAGCGATTTCCCAGGTGTGCGGATCGAAACCTTTTTCGAGACGACGACCGCGATCAACAAGCTCGTCGAGCAGAGGGTTATCGATTTCGGCTTTCTGCGCATGGAAGGCGAGAGCGGACCGGGCATCGAGGTCGAGCGGGTCGCCACCGGCGAAAGCGTCTGCGTCGTTCCGAAGGATCATCCTCTTGCGAAACTGGAGGAAATCACGGTCAGAAATTTGCGCGACGTGCCTCTCATTCTGATTGGCCGACAACGGCCGAACCGCATGGCGCTCGACCAGACCTTCCGGCGGGCTGGCGTCAAGCAGATCGTCAAGATCGAGACGCATACCAACAGTTCCGCCTGTTCCTACGTCGCGCATGGCCTCGGGGTCACGATCATCAGCAGCTTTTATGCGAATCTCTATCGCCACCTGCCGGTGGTTCACCGTCCTTTCGTGCCACGCGCGACGCAGGAGTTCGGATTGGCGAGGGCAGTCGGGACGCCGCTGTCGATTGCCGCTCACGCTCTGAGTGATGCTTTGAAGCGACAGATCCAGCTTTCGCAAAAAGATATTTGAAATTAAACCTTTAGCCTGAGCTCTTACCCCAATGCAGCCGCTTTGGTTGCGGTCGTATTCCGCATAGACTTATGACGGAATCGCATAATATTGCGGATATTTCTTCATTCGATCATAGTCTGTGGCAACGAAACCGATGGCGCCGGGCACTGTCCGTCGCCAATCGCGGGGAACAAAAATGCTGAAATTCGTTCTGAACCGCCTGTTGATGGCATTGCCGACGATCGTCCTCGTTTCGGTGACCGTCTTCACGCTGATCCGCTTCATACCCGGCGATCCGGCGGCGCTGATGTTGGGCGATATGGCTGAGCCCGATCAGATCGCGGCGATGCGCTCGGAACTCGGCCTCGACAAATCGCTGCCGGAACAGTTCCTGATCTGGACCGCCAATGTCGTCCAGGGTGACTTCGGCCGCTCGATCGTCAATGACGAGCCGGTTCTGCCGCTCGTCGCATCACGCTTTCTGGTCAGCGCCGAAGTCGTCGTCGTCGCCGTCCTTTTGGCGAGCCTCATCGCCGTGCCGGCCGGTGTCATCGCAGCCTGGCGGCAGAATAGTCTGACGGATCTGGCGCTGGTCGGCACCGCCACGATCCTGCTGTCGATCCCGACATTCTGGCTGGGCCTCCTGCTTCTGCTTTTCTTCGGCTTGAAACTCAGCTGGCTACCGGTCCTCGGCTATGTCTCGATCGGCAGCAACGTCACCGGCGGCCTGCTTTACCTCGTCCTGCCGATCATGACCCTGGTCATTCACGAGATGGGTGTGTTGATCCGCATGGCACGCGCCTCGACGCTGGAAGTGCTGCGTCTCGACTATATCACCCACGCCAGGGCCAAGGGGCTTTCCGAGAGCGCCGTCCTTTGGCGGCACGCCTTCAAGAATGCCTTCGGCCCGACCTGGACAGTCATCGGTCTGATCCTCGGCAATCTGCTCGGCGGTATTGCCGTCATCGAAACGGTCTTCACCATTCCGGGGCTCGGGCGACTGATGGTCGACAGTATTTTTGCCCGCGATTACCCCGTGATCCAGGGTTGCCTGCTGTTCGTCTCGCTTTCCTATGTGCTGGTCAATTTGGTCGTCGACCTGCTCTATCCCTTGTTCGATCCGCGGGTAGTCGCCGAATGAAAAACGTCACGTTCAACGGCTTCATCGGCAGCACTCTTATTGCCGCATTACTCATCTCGGCTGCGATCGGCCTCTTCTGGACACCCTATGATCCGATGAAGCTCGGCTTCACCGCACGGCTGGCGGCGCCAAGCAGCGCCCACTGGCTCGGAACCGACGAATTCGGCCGCGACGTTCTCAGCCGCCTGATCGTCGGCGCCCGGGCGAGCGTCTGGATCGGCACCTTGACGGTCACCTTCGCGACGGTTTGCGGCACGCTGATCGGTCTCGTCAGCGGTTACGCCCGCGGTTGGATCGATGCAGTCATCATGGCCGTCAACAATGCGCTTCTCGCTTTTCCAGGCATTCTTCTGGCGCTTGGATTGCTCGCCGTTTTCGGCGCCAACCAATATGGCATCATCTTCGCGCTGGGCATTGCCTACTCTCCCTCGATGGCTCGCGTTGTCAGGGGTGCCGTCCTGTCGCTGCGCGAGCGGGAATTCATCGAGGCTTCCAAGGTGATGGGCAATGGCGAGCTCTACACCATGTTCCGCCATATTCTTCCCAACTGCATCGCCCCGATCACCGTGCTTGCGACCTCGATGTTCGGTTGGGCGATCCTTTCGGAAAGCGCGCTCAGCTTTCTCGGCCTCGGCGTTCCGCCACCGGCGCCGACCTGGGGCAACATGCTGGCCGCCGGCCGGCCATTCATCGAGCAGGCTGTCTGGCTGGGTCTCTTCCCGGGCCTGGCGATCGCCCTGACGCTCCTCGGCATCAATCTTCTGGGCGACGCTCTTCGGGACAAGCTTGATCCACGGATGAGGGGGCTGAAATGACCAATAGAACGCTTTTGAATGTCCGCAACCTGTCGCTCCAGGTCGCTGGAACCGGTGTAGAGGTCGTCAAGGAGGTCAGCTTCGACATCGCACCAGGCGAGATCTTCGGCATCGTCGGAGAAAGCGGATCGGGCAAGACGCTGGCAACACGCGCCCTGATCTCGCTGCTGCCGGCACCCATCAAGGTGATCGGCGGCTCCGTTGCCTACAAGGGACGCGACGTGCTTTCCATGAACGGCGCCCAATTGCGCCAGTTGCGTGGTGCGGAAATCGGTGTCGTCTTCCAGGAGCCGATGACCTCGCTCAATCCCTCGATGACCGTCGGCCGCCAACTCGAAGAAGGGTTGCAGCTGCATACGAAACTTTCGAAGGAGGAACGGCGCAGCCGGATCCTCGACATGCTGAACCGGGTCGGGATCCGCGATCCCGCCGGGGCGCTCCCTTCCTATCCGCATGAATTCTCGGGCGGCATGCGCCAGCGCATCATGCTGGCATCGGTGATGCTGCTGAAACCGGCGCTCTTGATCGCCGACGAGCCGACGACGGCGCTCGATGCGGTGATCCAGCGCGATGTCATGGAATTGATGGTGGAACTGACACAGGCGGAAGGCACCGCCGTGCTGCTGATTAGCCATGATCTGCCGATGGTTGCCCGTTACACGAACCGCATCGTCGTCATGGAAAAGGGCGTGATCGTCGAAGAAGGACGCACCGCCGATCTGCTCGACGCACCGCAGCGTGCCTATACGAAGAAACTGCTTTCCTCCCTGCCGTTCCGCGGAGAGACGCGGACGATCGACAAGACCAAGGCGCCGATGGTCTCGGCGCGGGATATCGTCGTCGATTATCCGGGCCGGCGGTCGCTGATGAAGAAGGCAACGCCGAAACGGGCGCTGCATGGCGTCAGCATCGATATCCACGAGGGCGAAGTAGTGGCGCTGGTCGGCGGTTCTGGTTCCGGCAAGACCACGCTCGGCCGCACCATTGCCGGACTGGTCCGCGAGAGCGAAGGCGATATCCGGTTCAAGGGACGCAGCCGCGACGACGACTGGATGGATTATCGGCTGAATTGCCAGATGGTGTTTCAAGATCCTTATTCCTCGCTCGATCCGCGCATGACCATCCTCGCACTTGTGGAGGAAGCGCTGCGGCTCGTTCCCGATCTCGACGCCATGGCTAAGCGCAAGCGTGCTTTGGAGACGCTGGAGGAAGTCGGTCTTGGGTCCGACTATGCCGGGCGCTACCCGCATGAGCTTTCGGGCGGCCAGCGGCAGCGCGTGGCGATTGCCCGCGCCATTGCGCGCCGGCCGAAATTCCTGATCGCCGACGAACCGGTATCGGCGCTTGACGTGACGGTCAGGGCGCAGGTGCTCGAACTCCTGTCTGATCTGCAAAAACGCTACGGCTTTTCCTGCCTGTTCATCAGCCATGATCTCGGCGTGGTCGAACAGGTGGCCGATCGCGTCGTCGTCATGCAGGACGGCCGGATCATCGAGGAGGGCAACCGCGATACGGTTTTCGACAGCCCGAAGGAGGCCTATACGCAAAGGCTTCTCTCGGCCATCCCCGCTCTGGACCACAATGCTCAGGGCGGCGTGATCCTCAAATGGCGCCTGGAGAACAGATATGACGACGATGATTGAATCCGGAAAGCTCGCGGAGCGATTGAACGCGATCTGCGATGCCCAGCCGTTCGTGACGCGCTTCATGGTGCGTGCGCTTGGCAGCGGCGAAACGATCGGCAGGGGCGCCGACGAGGAAACGCCCTCCGCCAGCACCCGAAAGACTTCGATCATGATGGCGGCCCTGAAGGCCGCGCATGAAGGCCGCCTGGATCTCGACGAACGGATCACCTACGAAAAACGTTTCGCCGAGGAAGTGGCGAGCGGGATGTTCCGCTATCTGACGCCCGGTATCGTCATATCGCTGCGCGATGCCATCACCGGCATGATGGTGCTGAGCGACAATGTCTGCACCAAGATGGTCTTCGAAAGGCTGACGCTCGAAGAGGTCGACGGCTATTGCAAGTCGATCGGCATGACGGGCACCAACCATCGCTTCCTCATCCCTCCCTTGGCGCTGTCGCCCGACCATTCATTGAAGGCCGTCACCACGACGACGGCGCGGGATCAGGTCTATCTGCTGCAGACCATCCTGGATGCGCAGGATTCGCAGGAAGCCGCGGACCGGCTCGGCTGCTCGCAGGCGCTCAGCGCTTACGCGCTTCAAACCCTGAAGAACCAGATCCTGCGTTATGCCATTCCCTCCAGGCTGCCCTTCGGTGTGCTCGTCGCGCATAAGGGCGGCACGGGAAAACGCGGCCGCATGAATGCCGGTATCGTCTATCGCGACGGGTCCCCCTTCTACATCATCGCCGCCTATACCGACGACGTGCCGCAGGAGATGCCGGACGGCACCCCTGGCTACACGGTCGCGCTTGAAACCATCGGCAGGCTTTCACGCGCCTGCTGGGATGAACTCCGATCCTAACAATCCATAAAAGAGGGTAGAACAATGCATAAGCTTCTTCTTGCAGGCACCATGTTGATGGCGATGACCGGCGTGGTCGACGCCCGCGACATCGTCGTGGCTCAAAGTTCCGATCTGCGCAGCAACAATCCGGGCGTCAATCGCGACGGCAATACCGATGGCGTCATCCTGCATATCGTCGAGGGGCTCGTCGGCTATGCCAACAACGGCGAGGTCAAGCCGCTGCTGGCAAAGACCTTCGAAGTCTCGGCGGATGGGCTGACCTACAGCTTCAAACTGCGGGACGACGTCAAATTCCACAACGGCAAGACATTGACCGCCGATGACGTCGTGTGGAACTGGAACCGCTATCTGAAGCCCGAAACGAAATGGACCTGCCTTCCCGATTTCGACGGCAGCGGCAGCGTGCATGTTACGGGGGTCAAGGCAGCCGATACTTCAACCGTCACCATCACGCTGGAAAAGCCATCCGCAGTTTTCCTTGGCCTGATGTCGCGCCCTGAATGTGGTTACACCGGGATGATTTCCCCGGAATCGGTCGGCGCGGACGGAAGCTTCATCAAGCCGATCGGCACCGGTCCCTTCAAATGGGATGAATGGAAGAAGGGCGAGTATATCCATCTCGCCAAGTTCGATGATTATGTCTCGCCGGAGAATGACGGCAAGCCCGACGGCATGGTCGGTTCCAAGCGCCCTCTTGTCGATGGCATCAAGTTCATGGTCATTCCCGATGCCTCGACCGTAAAGGCCGGCCTTCAGTCCGGCGTGCTCGATACCGCGGAGATTTCGCCGGATCTCATTCCCGAATTCAAGACGAGCGACACGATGCAGCTGATCGTGTCTCGCAACAACGGCAAAAACCTCTTCTACATCCAGACGCGCGACAAGGTTCTGAGCAATCCCGGCGTGCGCCGCGCCATGGCGATGGCGCTCGATCTCGACCAGCTCGTCGAGGCCGCCTCCAATGGCACCGGCGCAGCCAATGGTTCGATGGTTTCGCAAGACTCGCTCTATTTCGACGATGTCCAGAAGCAGCGTCTGCCCTACGACATCGAGGCCGCGAAGAAAGAGCTTGCGACGGCCGGCTACAAAGGCGAGCCGATTACCATCATCGCCAACAAGCGCAGCAACGTGCCAAGCTTCCCCGCCGCGGTGATGGCGCAGGCCATGATGCAGCAGGCAGGTCTCAATGTGCAGATCGAGGTGCTCGACTATGCGACGCAGGTCGATCGCCGCCGGTCCGGCAACTACCAGATCATCTCGCAATCGGTCGCGCCGCGGCTCGATCCGGCGCTGATGTACGGCTTCTATGTCGGCAACAAGGATAAGAATGCGTCTTTGATGTGGGATGATCCGAAGGCCGTCGAGTTGATGAAGGCCGCCTATGCGGAACCCGACCAGACGAAGCGTCAGGCGATCTTCGACGAGTTTCACACGCTGATGCTCAAAGAAATGCCGGGCATCTTCCTCTATGACATGGTCGATGTCTGGGGCGCGACCAAGAAGCTGAAGGGCCAGCCCGTCTGGCAATCGAATGCCCGTCTTTGGGAAGTTTCGCTCGACAACTGATCCTGAACTGCCGCGCCCGGATGGTTCGGGCGCCGCCATTCCGTTTCGACAGTCAACAGGAGATCCGGCAGGCAGTCCTGCCGGGTCCGGTGCAACACGTTCCTGTGGCGGCAGGATAGACAGCGAGGAAATGCCATGAATCTTGACGCGATCAGCTCCATTGCCGCGACGATCGAAAAGATGAAGCCGGATTATATCGCTCTCAGCGACAGTATTTGGGATTTCGCGGAGTTGAAGTTCGAGGAGCGGCGCTCGTCGCAATTGCTGGCAGGGACACTCGAGGAAAACGGCTTTGCCGTGCGCCGCGGCGTGGCAAGCATGGAAACAGCCTTCATCGGCGAATCCGGCAGCGGCAAGCCGGTGATTGCTTTCCTCGGCGAATTCGATGCCCTCGCCGGAATGAGCCAGACCGCCGATGTGGCCGAGCCTCTTCCCGAGGTGGCGGGAGCAACCGGTCACGGCTGCGGGCACAATCTGCTTGGCGTCGGATCGCTGATGGCGGCGGTTGCGCTTGCCCGCCACCTCAGAGACAACAACCTGCCGGGAACGGTGCGCTATTACGGCTGCCCGGGAGAGGAGGGCGGTTCCGGCAAGACCTTCATGGTTCGTGCCGGCGCATTCGACGACGTCGATGCCGCCCTGACCTGGCATCCGGCTCCGTTCAACGGTGTTCGCTCGACGAACAATCTTGCCGTTCTCGAATATTACTATCGCTTCAGGGGTGTCGCGGCACATGCTGCCAACAGCGCCCATCTCGGCCGGTCGGCGCTCGATGCGGTCGAACTGATGAATGTCGGCGTCAATTTCCTGCGTGAACACATGCCGCAGGATTGTCGCGTTCACTACGCGATCACCGACACCGGCGGCAGGGCCGCCAATGTCGTGCAGGCCAGCGCCGAGGTTCTCTATCTGATCAGGGCGCCTGACATGCCGCAGGCGCTTGAGCTTGCCGGGCGCGTCGAGAAAGTTGCACGCGGTGCGGCGATGATGACCGAAACCGCGGTCGAGATCGTGTTCGACACGGCCTCGACGAACCTTCTTCCCAACATCACGCTCGAAACGGCGATGCACGAGAATATGGTCGCGCTCGGGCCGATAGCCTTCGACGAGGCCGACATCGCCTTCGCCAAGAAAATCCAGGATACCTTCACACCCGAAGCGATCCGGAGCAGCATCCGCCTCTATCAGATCAAGGGCGATGTGTTCTCCAACGCCAAGGTCGATGGCTCGACGCCCCTGCACACCGGTCTGCGCGATTTCGAGGGACAATCGCATTTCCGGGCCGGATCGACCGATGTCGGCGATGTCAGCTGGGTGACGCCGACCGCGCAATGCTGGGCGCCAGCCTGGGCGATCGGCACCAATCCCCATACCTGGCAGGTCGTTGCGCAGGGAAAAAGCCCGGCCGCGCACAAAGCCATGGCGCATGCGGCCAAGACGCTTGCGACAACGGGCTTCGCCCTGATGTCGTCATCCGACCTCCTGGCGGCCGCGAAGGAAGAGTGGCGGGAAAAGACCAGCGGCAAAGCCTATGTGTGCCCGATACCCGACGATGTGACGCCTGCATCGGTTCATAGCGGGTAACCTGTCTCCCTGCGTTGGGTACGCGGGTGACCTACATCGTACCCGCTTGCAGGATCCCATGAAAAAGCACTAAGGGTATGGAAGTCGAAAGCGCGGAACTGAGGCATTTCACCGCTTTCGAACCTCCAACACCTCGGAAAAGGCAAAGATGACAAGCTCCGAATGGCGGGTGGGAGTGCTGTTTTCCAGAAGCGGAATTAGCGAAATTACGGAAACCGAGCACTTTCTTGGCACCGCGCTTGCGATCGAGGAAGTCAATGCGGCGGGCGGCGTGCTTGGCAAGCCCATCGTTCCGATCGCCTATGACCCGGGTGGAGATCAGACCGCCTATCGCAATCTGGCACGGCGACTTCTGGCCGATGACGATGTCAACATCATTTTCGGTGCGTCGATGTCGGCCAGCCGAAAGGCGGTGCTGCCGATCGTCGAGCGGCACAACGGACTGCTGTTTTATCCGTCGATGTACGAAGGCTTCGAATATTCGGAGAATGTGATATATACCGGCGCCACCCTCAATCAGAATACCTTCGCGCTCGCGGAATACCTTCTCCGCCACCATGGACGCCGGATCCTCTTCGTCGGCGCGGATTACATTTATCCGCGCGAATCCAATCGGGTCATGCGGGATCTGGTCGAGGCAAAGGGCGGTGAAGTCGTCAGCGAACGATATCTTCCTCTTCATGCCGACGAACAAACCTTGCGTTCGGTTATTTCCGATATCGTCCGTCTCAAGCCCGATGCCATCTTCTCGACGATCATCGGCCGGCCGGCGCAGCGTTTTTACCGCATGTATGCCGAGGCCGGGATCGATCGAACGCGCGTCCCGATTGCCAGTCTGACCATGGCCGAGAGCGAGATTCGCGAGATCGGAGCCGACGCTTGTACCGGCCATATTCTCTCGGCGACCTATTTCCAGACGGTCGAGAACGAGGCGAATGAGCGCTTCGTAGGAGCATTCAAAGCCCGTTTCGGCCAGGACTTCACCACGAGCGTCTGGTCGCAGCCGGCCTATGCGCAGGTTCACCTTTTCGCCCGCGCGCTTGCGCGGGCCGGCTCGCTCGAGACCCATCGCATTTCCGAAGAAATTCTCCTGGAAGATTTTCTGGCTCCTGAAGGCCGGATCAATTTCGACGCCGATACCCGTCATCTCTGGCTGCATCCCCGCATCGGCGTGGCGCGCGCCGATGGGCTTTTCGACATTGCCTGGCAGGCGCCTGGCCCGATCCGGCCGGATCCCTACCTGACAGCGTCGCGGTTCGAAGACGTTTGGCTGGAGGCCTGAGATGGCGGGACCGAGCAGGATCGTTCAGGATCTGCGGCGCGCACGCGTTCTGGTCGTCCATCCGCGCGACGAGGACGGTGACGTGCTGATCGCCCACCTCAAACGCCTTGGCTGCGAGGTCCGGGCCACCTGGCCGCTTCCGCCAGCCTTGCCTCCTGATGTAGACACCGTCTTCCTGCATGTCGAAGATGTGCACGTCGAGCACGCGCTGCAGATTATCGACCTCCAGCAGACGGCGATCGTCGCCATCGTAACCTATGAGAGCCCGACCGCCCTCCAGGCGATCATCGATCTCAATGCTCACGGCGTTATCAGCAAACCGTTGCGGCCACTCGGCATCCTGACGCAATTTGCGCTTGCACGTTATCGGCATAGCTACGAAAAACGGCTCGCCGGCAAGGTGCAGAAACTCGAGGAAACCTTGAAAAGTCGCCGGCTGGTCGAAAAAGCCGTTTCAGCGCTACGGGTCATGAATGGTCTCGACGAGGAGGCGGCCTATAAATTCTTGCGCGATCAGGCGACGTCGAAGCGCGTTCCTATGGCGACGATCGCCGAATCCATCATTGCCGCGCAAGACACCATGAAAAGCCTCGGACTTTCCATCGGCGCAAAAAATCAACCCTAAGTCGCCAACTCTTGCCCTCCTGAAAATGCCTGCTGAAGCAGCTTGACGGTCACATTCTTTCGTGCAAGCCTAAAGACAACGAGCAGGTTTGCTCGGCGGCAGGGCTGCCGCATTCACATCATGGCTATGTAGCCTCTGGTTCACGGATTGAATTCCGTGCCAGAGGTTTTTTGCGTTTGGAGATAAGATTGAGCGTCAAGACCTCAACCGCACGGACGGTAACTGTCGCAACCGTCCAGTTCGAACCGATCGTCGGTGATCGCGCCGGTAATCTTGCGGCTATCGATCGGCTGGCGAGGGCGGCGAAGGCCCAAGGCGCGGAAATCGTCGTTCTGCCGGAACTGGCCGATAGCGGCTACTCCTTCCGTGACGGCGACGAGGTCGCGGCATTGGCCGGCCCGGTACCCGGCGGCCCGAGTGCCGAGACGCTCTGCCGTCTCGCGGGAGAGCTTGGCCTTTACATCGTCAGCGGCGTTGCCGAGCAGGATGGCGACAGGTTTTACAACAGCGCTCTTCTCTGCGGTCCCGAGGGATATATCGGCAAATACCGCAAGCTTCATCTATGGAACAACGAAAACCGTTTGTTCAGAAAAGGCGATCTCGGGCTGCCGGTATTCGACCTGCCCTTCGGCCGTATCGGCATCGCTATCTGCTACGACGGCTGGTTTCCGGAAACATTTCGCGAGTTGGCGCTGGCCGGCGCCGAACTGGTCTGCGTCCCCACCAACTGGGTACCGATGGCAGGTGCGGAAAGCGTTCCCGAGCCGATGGCCAATATCCTCCACAAGGCGGCCGCCCACACCAATGGTCTTTACATTGCCTGCGCCGACCGGATCGGCATCGAGCGCGGCCAATCCTTCATCGGCCGAAGCCTTATCGTCGGCCCGCAAGGGTGGCCCGTATCCGGTCCGGCCAGTGCCGATCGCGAGGAAATCCTCCTTGCGCAAATCGATCTGTCGAGCGTGACGGAAACCCGCACGCTCAACAGCTTCAATCATCTGCTCGGCGACCGCCGAGCCGATGTCTACGGGTCACAACGACCCACTCAAGAAAGGGGAACAAAATGAAAATGAAAACCATAATCCTGACGCTGGCATCTGCGGCATTCGCCACCGCAGCTTTCGCCGAGGACCCGATCAAGATCGGCGTGCCGGTCGGGCTGTCTGGCGCAAACAGCGTGGTCGCGCCGTCCGTTGTCCAAGCTGCGGAGCTCGCCGTCGAGGAAATCAATGCCAAGGGCGGCGTGCTCGGGCGGCCTCTGCAGCTTGAGATCGCCGACGACGCATCAGGGGCGGCCGGCGCGCAAAAAGCCTTCGATTCCCTGGTTTTCCAGAAGGAGGTGAACGTCGTCATCTCCATGGAGACGAGTGCTGCACGCAATGCCGGACTGCCGATCATTTCCAAGGGCGACGTGCCATACATCTACACGTCGTTCTACGAAGGCAAATCCTGCAACGCCAATCTTTTCGTTGATGCCTGGGTTCCGGAACAACAGGTGCCGCCTGTCGTCGACAATTTCATTAGCAAACAGGGCGCAAAGAAGTTCTTCCTGATCGGTTCGGATTATGCCTTCGGACGCGGCATGCTGACCTTCGCCAAGGGCTATATCGAAAAAGCCGGCGCTCAGATCGTCGGCGAGGAATATCTGCCGATGGATGGCAGCGACTGGACAGCGATCATCTCCAAGCTCCGCTCCTCCGGCGCCGATGCCATCATCACCTCGACGGCCGGCGGCGCACCGAACGTGACCTTGACCAAGCAGTTACGCTCGTCTGGCGTCACCTTGCCTTACGGCAATCTCGCGGTCGACGAAGGCACCGCCAAGAGCATGGGCACGGATGCCAAGGACATTTTCCTCTCCGCATCCTACGTCACCGGCATCAACAGCCCGGAAAACAAGGCTTTTCTTTCGGCCATGGACAAGAAGTTCGGCAAGGAACTGCGCACACCGAACGATCTTTCGGTACCGCAATATGAAGCGATCTACCTTTACAAGGCAGCCGTCGAAAAGGCCGGCAGCACGGATACGGCGGACGTGCTCAAAGCCCTTCCTGACGTATCCTTCACCGGTCCGCGCGGCAAGATCTCCATGAACAAACAGCATCACGCGCCGCTGACGATGTATCTTGGCCAGGTAAAGGACGATGGCAGCGTTGCAGTCGTCGATAGCTTCAAGGACGTCGATCCCGGCGATCAGTGCCCGAATCTCTGAAACCAGCGTGGCGGGGCAGGGCGCCCCGCCTCCAGCATCGGAGTTCTAGAAATGACGCTCTTTCTTGATATTGTCAGCACTGCGGCCATTCTCTTCATCGTTGCCGCCGGGCTGCTTGCGATCTTCGGCGTGCTGAAGATCATCAATTTCGCGCATGGCGCATGGCTGACCATCGGGGCTTACTGCGCTGTCGTCGTCAGCGGGGTCGGCCTCAATCCGTGGCTTGCCATTCCCTTCGCGTTTCTGGTCGGAGCGATCCTCGGCGGTATTGCCGAGCGGTTCATCGTGCGGCCTCTCTATCGCCGCCCGCTCGACGCCATTCTTGCAACCTGGGGCCTTGGCATCGTCATCGGCCAGCTGATCACGCTCTGGTTTGGCCGCGACGTGCAGTTCACGCCGGCGCTGCTGCCTGGCACCTTCGATCTCTTTGGCACCGGCTATTCGTCCTACCGTCTTTTCGCGATCGTCGCGGCGATCGGTCTGGGTCTCGGCTTTACCTTGCTGCTCGATGGGACAAGGCTTGGCCTTTCCGCCCGCGCAGTCATCATGAATGAAACGCTGGCGCGCGGACTCGGTATCGATACCGAAAAGGTGCGGCTCGCGACCTTCATGATTGGTACCGGCCTTGCGGCCCTTGCCGGCGTACTGCTCGCGCCGCTGACCAGCGTCGATCCCAATATGGGCGTCGCCTGGCTGACAGGCGCCTTCATGCTGGTGATGGTCGCAGGCTCTTCTTTCACTGCGCTTGCTGCCGCCTGCCTCATCTTCGGGGCCGCTCAGGTGCTCGTCAGCACCTATTTCAGCCCAATCCTCGGCGGCATCACCGTCGCCGTCCTCTGCGCAATCACACTGCGCATACGTCCGAAGGGATTTGCCCGTGCGTGACAGACAAAAACTCCGGCTTGTCCTTCTTCTGGCGCTGGCGCTCACAGCTCTCCTCTTGATCGTCTTCGGACCGATGTTTCTCGGCCGCTTCAGCCTCAACGTGCTGACGCGCTCGATGATCTACGCCATGCTGGCGATCACCGTCGACTTGCTCTGGGGCTACACGGGTGTTCTCACCTTCGGGCAGGCGGCATTCTTTGGCGTGGGCGCCTATGCCACCGCCATGGTTCTCACCCATATCGGTGCAAGCCCGGCGCTTTTCGTCGTCGCACTTGTCGCCGCCGTGCTCGTTCCGCTCGTGCTTGGCCTCGCCGTCGGCTGGCTGTCGTTTTATCACGGATCGACACCGCTCTATGCCACAGTAATCTCGCTCGTGGTGCCGATCGTCGTCACACAGCTCGTCTTTTCGGGCGGCACCTGGACCGGTTCCTCGAGCGGCCTCGTCGGTTACGAAACTCTCCCGCTCGGGCTTTCCGGCTATTTCCGCCTGTCGGGCGCGTGCCTGCTGGCCTTGGCCGTTCTTGCCATCGTCTTCGTCCGGTCGGACGCCGGCCGTCTGCTCGTTGCAATCCGCGATAATGAAGCCCGTATCGCCTACCTCGGCATGAATCCAGCTCGGCTGAAGATCGCCCTGACGGGCGTTCTGGCCGGGGTATGCGGCCTGGCGGGCTTCCTTTTTGCCAACGCGTCCGGTGTCGTCGCTCCTGAAAACACCGGTTTCGTTTTTGGAACCGAACTCGTCGTCTGGACGGCGCTCGGTGGCCGGGGAACGATTATCGGACCGTTGTTCGGCGCAATCGGCATCGATTATCTGAGTGCCAGCCTTTCGGGCGATCTGCCCTTCCTGTGGCAACTGATCATCGGAGCGCTCTTCGTCGCCATGATCATCCTTTTGCCGGGCGGCCTCGCTTCCCTGGTGACGCGTTTCCTGCAGTCGGCGAACTCCAGCAGCATTCTCAAATCCTTGCCGACGCGCATCGTCGCCAAGGATGGTGCGTTGGCAGGCAAAAGCCTTCTGTCGATCCGCGGTCTCGGCAAGTCCTATGGCAGCTTCGCCGTCCTCAAGGGCATCGACCTTGAAATCGGCGCCGGCGAACTCGTCAGCCTGGTCGGCCCCAATGGCGCCGGCAAGACCACGCTGATGCGTTGTCTGTCGGACGGTACCCAGCAGATCGAAGGTCAAGTGGACATCATCGGTACCAATATTGCCGGTCGTGCACCCGAACGGATCGTCGCCCTCGGCGTCGGCCGGAAATTCCAGGTTGCCAGCATCTTCGACAGCATGACGATCGGCGAATGCCTGAAGATGGCGCGTTTCAGCCGCGAGAGACCCAACCCGATGCGATCGCTTGGCGAGATCATGCTGCCCGCAGCGGCGGCCGAGATCCTAACGCTCACCGGCATGGCGGATATGCTGGACAAGCCGGTGTCGCTGCTGTCGCACGGTCAAAGGCAGGCTCTCGAACTGGCGATGGTCGTCGCTCTGGAACCACGCATCATTCTTCTCGACGAGCCGACCGCGGGTCTTACCAAGGCCGAGCGCATGACCATCGGAACCATCCTCAAGAAGCTGACGGACGAAATGGGTTTCGCCGCCATCCTGGTCGAACACGATCTGGATTTCGTGCGCGACATATCGAGCCGCATCGTGGTTCTCCACCAGGGCAAGCTCGTTCTCGACGGCACGGTGAATGACGTGGTCAATTCCGAAACGGTTCGCACCATCTACGCGGGAGGCGCCCATGGCTGATACGTTCAAACTCAAGCTCAGCGGCGTATCGAGCGGATATGGCGCGGTCGATGTCGTCAATGGCGTGTCGCTCGCCATCCGGCCGGGCGAGATCTTCGCTCTCATGGGCAAGAACGGCATGGGCAAGACGACCCTGCTGAAGACGATCCTTGGCTTCCTGCGTGTCGGCAAAGGCAAGATCGAGGTGGACGGTGCTGCTATCACCGACAGCAAGCCTGCCGAGCTGATCGCTTCCGGCATCGGCTACGCTCCTCAGGAATTGCCGTTGTTTCAGGATCTCTCCATCCGCGACAATCTGCGCCTGGCGCTCAAGGGCGATCGGGATTTGGCATCCGCACTGGAGCGGGTCTACGGTTATTTCCCGTTCCTGAAGGACCGGCTGCCGCAGAAGGCCGGCACGCTATCGGGCGGGGAGCAGAAAATGCTGATCCTCGCGCGGGCGCTGATGCTGCGGCCAAAACTGCTGCTGATCGACGAAATCTCCGAAGGCCTGCAGCCCTCCGTCGTCCAGAACATCGCCAAAGCATTGAGGGACGATCGCGAAACGCGTGGCACGACCATCCTGCTCGTCGAACAGAACCTGGATTTTGCCCTTTCGGTGGCCGACCGCTGGGCCATTCTCAAACTCGGAGCGATCGAAGACGAAAGTCTCAATGATCCAGATAGCCGCGGCCGTGTGCTGCAACACCTGAAGATCTAGGGAGCGGGAGCAAATGCGCGACCCATGGAACGCTTTCATGCCCTATCCGGATGCGGATGTCGGGCACGCGGCCATCGGTCCGCTTTCCGGCCTTCGCCTGGCGGTCAAAGACCTTTTCGATGTTGCCGGCTATCCGACCGCGGCCGGCAATGCCGCGGTGCTCGCAGGCTCCGGCATCAAGACATCGACGGCGCCTCTGGTCCAAACGCTGCTCGATGCCGGCGCCTGTTTCGTCGGCAAAACCAATACGGATGAGCTCGCCTATTCCCTGATCGGCGGCAACATCCATTTCGGCATGCCGATCAACCCGCGCGATCCCGACCTCATCCCCGGCGGATCGTCGTCGGGCTCGGCCGTTGCGGTTGCCGCTGGCCTCGCAGATATCGGCCTTGGAACAGACACGTCCGGCTCCATCCGTCTGCCCGCCGCCGTCAACGGCCTCATCGGCTGGCGGCCGACACATGGAAGCCTCGACAACAGGGCGCTGCGTCCGCTGGCGCCAAGCTTCGACGTGCCGGGCTTCATGACGAGAAGCCTGGAACCAATGGCCGCGCTGATGAGCGCCGTCGGCATGCCTGCGGCAAATGACCGACCACCATCTATTCTCGTTCCCGAGGATATTTTCGCAACCATTGACGGCGCGGTCGCCGACGAGATGATCGCGAGCCTTCGATCAACGGGCATGCCTGTTCGCAGGACCAATGCTATCGCCTCGTTC
The DNA here is from genome assembly GCF_032464655.1 of Rhizobium sp. 25PS6. Taxonomy (NCBI): domain Bacteria; kingdom Pseudomonadati; phylum Pseudomonadota; class Alphaproteobacteria; order Hyphomicrobiales; family Rhizobiaceae; genus Rhizobium; species Rhizobium sp. 25PS6. Next base: position 3,746 of record NZ_JAWDIV010000008.1, on the reverse strand, counting down.
TGCCATTCCGATCTTGCTTTGGCGTTCATCACCATCCTGCAAAGGGAAGCCTGGGAAAGCAACAGAACACTCTTCGAGCGGAGCCCTGAAGCCATTGCGCCCGATATTGCGGCGCGTCTTCTGTCAGGATCTCGCCTGGACGACGAGGAAGTGCGCGAGGCAGGCAGGATCCGCAAGCTGTTTTCCGCGGAGATCGACCGATTGTTTTGCGAAAATGTGGTTGTCGCTCTTCCGACCTTGGCCATGAACCCGCCAAGGCGCGATGCAGAACTGGAACGCTTTGCCGCATTTCGTTCCGCCTGCATCAAGCTTTTGTGTCTCTCGGGCCTTGGCGGTTGCCCACAACTGGCTTTCCCCATTGTCAATTGCGCGGGAAATGTTTCGCTTTCCTTGTTCGGCGCAAGGAGCGCCGACAGGATGCTTATGAATGTGGCCCGGCAATTAACGGCTGAGTGAAAGAGCAGATGCGGTGAGTTTCCGCCGTCCGTCCCCGCGGCTTGCGACCGGCCGATGAAATTGTCGGTCGTCGGCGGCACCTGAATCGCAGCACGGCGCGCTTGGTTATTGCGGACCGCCGGCTTTGCGTCGTCGCCGGCTGACCATCATTCCGCCGACGATGAGAACAATTCCGGCCGCGTTCGCCCAAAATGATGCGGGAACGGCGCTGATATAATCAAACGCTACCCCTGTCACCATCTGGCCACCGATGATCAGCAGAGCCGAATTCACCGCTCCGATTCGAGCAATGACCCAACTGCCCGCCGCCACGAAGATGACGCCGATAGGACCACCCAGATAGGCATACCAAGGCGCCTCGGCAGCGCCCGCAGGAAGCAGACCTCCGACAAAGAGACCCAGGCAGGTGAGGGCAGCAAAGCCTATCGCATGATTCCAAAAGGATGCGATCAGTGGCGTCGTCGATATGCTCAACCGTCCATTGAGCTGACGACTGAGGCCGACGAGCACACCGCCCAGGCACGCCAGGAGAATGAACACCGTCATGCCGCACCTCGCCCAAACAGTATAATGAGTGCGGCCCCCGTTACGACCAAGCCGAGTGCTACGATGTCTCGTCTATCTGGGCGCCGCTTTGGCAGACCGAACAGTCCCCAACTGTCGGCCGCGAGGCTGAAGGCGACCTGGCCTGCCAAACCCAAAGCCAAGGTGCCGGAGAGCCCGAGCGGTGAGTTGACCGCGGTCGAGGTCAGAATGACTGTTGCAGCGCCGGATATCCCACCGAGATAGGACCATAAAGGTGCGTTGGGGGCTTTTTCTACCAACGGCATGCGCCGGCGGTGGACCACCAGGAGAAGAATGACTGCTGCGATGATGCCTGTGCCGTGTGCGGTCCAGGATGAGAACAGGGGATTGCCATAACGGGCCAACTCGCCGTTGAGGTGCACCATGAAAGTCAGGAGTCCACCCGTGGCAAAAGCTCCGATGAAGTAGATGGGATGCGAATTACGTGCTTCGGTGGTCATTGCAGATCCCGTCAAAGAATCGATTGCGCCCGATATTTTTCAAATTGCCACTACAGCGCCGCGTCTTTTTGGACGCGCAAAGGACGCTGCAGCACTCGCCTGGACGAATGCGTCGACCATGGTTCCTGATTAGGACGGTACGTCTCAGCGGATTTCCTGCCTGGCGTCAATCGTGGTTCGACAAACATCCCTTCCATTGACGCGCCCTTCCAGCAGATGGCTAATAGTCCGGTGCCGTCACTGCCGTGCAAGCATGGAGGATGCGATGCTGATCAAGGGCGCACGAACGTTCGTGGTGCGGGATGCGGGCGGCTTCGTCGCACATGTCAATATGCCGGGCTGGTTGAAGCCGAAGCCGACCGATCACGGCCAGGGCCCTCTCGCCATGGTCGTTGAATCCATCCTCGATCCCGGCCGCCTGATCGCGATGCACGAGCACCGGAACGACGAGATCATTTCCTGGGTGCCTGAAGGCGTCATGCGCCACGACGACAAGGCCGTTGGCCGCTTGGTGGTCGACCGCGATCATCTGATGGTGATGAATGCCGGGGTCAGCTTCTGGCATTCCGAAGAGACGCTGGCATCCGATCCGCCTCTGCGGATGCTGCAGATCCTCGTCCGCCCTTATGCGGTCGATCTGGAGCCAAGGATCCAGCATGGGCCGATGCCACGTGCCGCGGCCAACGTCTGGCGACACCTGGTCGGGCCTGAAGGAGAGAGCGCCCCCTTCTATGTCCGCAGCGCGATCGACGTCTTCGATATCCGGCTAGACGCAGGCATACGAGTGGAATTCCCGCAGAAACACGGCCGAGAGCTCTATTTCTATGTCTTTAGCGGTTTCGTTGTGGTCGAGACGCAGACCTTTGCAGAAGGGGAGCAGGGGCTGCATTTATCTGATGACAAGCTCGAAGTAGAGGCGCAGAGTGCAAGCACGTTGGTCGCCTTTCTGCTCGACCCGAACGCATCTATCACCAGGCAGGGAACTGTCGGCGACCACAAGAAGATCCCGCCGGCAATCATTATTCGCGCGTTCCTGCGATGGAGGAAATTTCGCCATATATGGCGTCGTCATCTTTCGCATCGCCGCTCGAAGACCGAAAAGGCGATATGAATGGAACAAGGATGCCCCTAGCGGGTTTCGAACCTTAGCGTTCAATAGGAGGAGCATTTCATGCCTACGGTTGCCGCGACACCCATCACCCCACCGGACCAGCACGTGGTAACAGCGCGCGAGGCCATCGAGCCGCTTTATGAGAAGCTCGAGCTTCAAACGGAATCGCTGGTCCTGTCTGCGGCGTTGGAAGCGGGATGGTCTTCTGATGAGGCAACCGAGGCATTGGCAGCGCTCAGACTGCAGGACGCACTTTCCACCCTTGGACGAACGGCCTGACCGAGAAACCGACAAGATCGGCTGCGAGGTTGGCAAAGCACCTTCCGGTTCTATCAGATAGGAGATCAACAAGGCTCGACCTTGGTTGAAATCTTCGCCGACGTATTGTATATGCCTATGTATATACACAGGAGTCTGATGTGGCCTATTCCCGACATCAAGAGCCTATCCCCCCGCGGGAGGCGAAGCTTTTCAGAAACAACAAGAGTCAGGCTGTGCGAATCCCAGCTGACTTTGAGCTACCCGGTGACCGAGTGATGATCCACCGCGATGGCGATCGGCTCATTATTGAGCCTGTGTACCGCAAAAACCTCCTGGAGGTTCTCGCCGGTTTGGAGCCGCTTGGTCCTGACGATCAGTTTCCTGATGTAGACGATACCCTGCTTCCTGTGAAGAAAATTGACCTTTGAGCAGGCTTTATATGCTGGACACCAATATCGTGTCGGAGCTTGCTCGAAACCCCAGGGGCGTAGTCGCCCAACGCATCGCCGAAGTTGGGCCCGATGCAATCTGCGTCAGCATTATCACGGCGTCGGAGTTGCGCTACGGGTGCGCCAAGAAGGGATCATCGAAACTTCTAGCACAGATCGAAGCCATCCTCGGCAGCGTAGCGGTGCTTGCGCTGGATGTGCCTGCCGATGCTGCATACGGCGGCATCCGCGCTGAACTGGAGGCCGCTGGCAAGCCTATCGGTCCGAATGACCTATTCATCGCCGCCCACGCCTCTGCGCTCGGAGCAGTTCTAGTGACAGCGAACATCGGCGAGTTCATGCGGATCCGCGCCTTGCAGGTCGAAAACTGGCTGGTTTGATGGCCATAAGCCCAGACGTCCATAGTTCCATCTGTTCCATAACATAGATTACGCCACTTTCGCA